>JAGNDY010000060.1:9217-12759 GCA_018003655.1 Candidatus Nanopelagicales bacterium | reverse complement strand
CGTGGCGTCATGCGCGAGCCAGTGATGGCGGCTCGCCTGGTCCCCGTGGTCGCCCGGTCAGCGGCGTTGCTGGCCGTGTACTCCCGCTACCCACGTCATTCCGCAGGCCTGCCAGCGTGGATCGCCGCCGTGAGGGCGGCCGCTGCTGCCTAACCGGCCCGCCCGGCGGGACCTGACGGGTGGCCCGGCGGCCGTGACGGCTCCCCCGGCGGTCGTGATGGTGGATTGTCGACGCGAGGCGTGGCTGGGTTCTGACAATCCACCATCACGGTGTGGTTCCTGGATTCAAACGTCAGTGCGTGGACCAAGGGCTCCAGCCACGGACTTTGTGGGTCCGCCAGACGACGTAGTCCTGTGCCCACTTGGGTGCTTTGTGCGGGGTCGTCGCGAACTTGCTGCCGCCGTTGCTGCGCCAGGTCCCCCGGTCAAAGTGGTACGCGCCGTAGTAGCCGTTTCCAGTATTGATCTTGTAGTTATTGTGCGATTCGCGCTTGCGGATCTTGCGGGCTGTCGGTGACTTGGCCAGCTTCTGGGCTTTCTTGATGCCCTTGAGGTCCTTCTTGCTCAGGTGATATCTGTTGATCTGCTTGACCGAAACGGGCAACGGAAAGACGCCGTACTTCTTCAACGTCGCGGTTCGCTTGGCTGCGGCGGTGCTGGTGCCGGCCGCTGGCGCTGTTGCCACGGTGTCGGTGCCGGCCGCTGGCGCTGCTGATGCAGTCGTGACAAGCGGACCGCCGATCAGGGCGGCGCAGACCAAGGCGGTCGTTGAGGCAGTCAACGTAACTCTGGTGGCGGACTTCATCTGTGAATCGCTCCTCAATCGGGAGCACGCGGCGTTCGCCGTCGCCTCGGATGAGAGTGACGGGACCAAGAAGAACGTGTGGGGATTCGCGCGCTAACTGTGCGGGAGGGGGTCCTCGCCAGCCCGGATTCAGGTCAAACGGGCGGCTCGCCAAGTCGGTGATCCCGGTGGGATCGTTCCGTACCTCCATGCGGCTCACTATGGGGATGCCCGGCCATTCCCGGACCCAAACTGTCACGACACAGACTCACTCAGATGGGTCAGTGGCAGGATCCAACGTGCAAACCGCTGACTGACGACGGGATCCCACGTGAAGTTCGAGTACCGGCCGGCATTGCCGACGGACAGTTCCCTCTACGCGACACCTCTAACGGCACCGAGCCCCTCCGGCATCAGTGTGACGTTTCTCGGAGTTGCCACATTGTTGATCACCGACGGTGTCACGTCGCTGCTGACCGACGGGTTCTTCACCCGACCGGGGATCTTCGGCATGCTCACACGCGTCAAGCCCCAACCAGCGATCATCGACAAGTGCCTGCGGCGCAGTGGGATCCACCGCCTCGACGCCGTCCTCGTTGGCCACTCCCACTACGACCACTCGATGGACAGCGGCGTCGTCGCAGCTCGAACCGGCGCAACGCTGGTGGGGTCAGACTCCACGCTCGAGATTGGCGTCGGAGCTGGGCTCAGCGAATCTGCGATGCAACGAGTCACACCCGGCGAGCCACTGCGCTTCGGCAGATTCACCGTCACCATGTTGTTGTCTGAGCACGCGCCGGGCGCCAAGTTCCCAGGCCTGATCGAGCGACCGCTTCACGCGCCCGCACGGATCGGTGCCTACCGGATGGCCGAGGTCTATTCGATGGTGATCGAACACGACGCCAATGGCACGCACCCGCGGCGAATGCTCGTCCACGGCAGCGCGGGATTCCGGCCCGAGATGCTGGCCGGCCACCCAGTCGACATCGCGTACCTCGGTATCGGCACGCTCGGCAAGCAGCCGGACGACTACCTCAACGAATACTGGGATCAGACGGTCGCCACCACCCGCGCGCAGACGGTCATTCCTATCCACTGGGACGACTTCACGCGCGCGCTCGACCGTCCGATGGTTCCATTTCCGAGCGTGGCCGACGACTTCACGCGGAGCTTCGGCCACCTCCAACGGCGCGGGACCGAGGCGGGCGTCAGTGTGCTCCTCCAGCGGCCCTGGGAAGTGGTGGATCCCTTCGGTCAGCACCCAAGGCAGACCGCTGCGCGCTGACGGGTTGTCTGAGTGACCGCAACAGAGCGTCGATGGTTCCGACCAGGTGATCCTTCGCAATAGTGGTCCACTGGTAGTACCAGTTGTGATAGCTTGCGCTGGTGTTCAACGAGGTTGCGCCGCAACGGACTGCCGATGCTGTCTTCGATCAGGTTCGAGACCAGATCGTCGGCGGGGCACTGGTCGCGGGTGAGGCGCTGCCCGGCGAGCGGGAGCTAGCAGCACAACTTGGCGTGAGCCGAGGCGTTGTACGTGAGGCGCTTCAGCGCCTCTCCCAGGCTGGGCTTATCGATATTCGCCACGGCGGCGCTACCCGAATCCGTGACTTTCTCACTTCCACCGATCTCAATCTGCTTCAGCGCCTCATGGTCCAATCAGATGGATCAGTCAATGCGCGAGTGCTTCGCTCGTTGCTGGAAATGCGCATAAGCATTGGAGTCGACGCTGCCCGACTGGCGGCGTTGCGTGCCGACGTCGCGGCGCAGACCGCACTGGGGGATCTGGTCGATCGACTAGCTGCATCTGACGACCTCCTGGAACGCCAAGACATCGACCTGGACTTCTGGTCCAAGGTGGTCGAATCCAGTGGCAACGTCGCTTACCGCATCGCCTACAACGGATTGGCGGCGACCTACCGCCCGCTACGTGCCGTGATCGTTGCGGTCGTCGAGCCGGAACTCGACAACCTGAAAGATCACCGGAAGATGGTCAAGGCCATCGCGAGGGGTGACTCCGCCGCAGCCGAACGGGCCGCCCGGTCACTGCTGGAGTGCAGCGAGAACGAGTGGGCCGAGTTACTGACTGCGTTGACTACCGAGGAAGGAAATGAGTCGTGAGCACACCCACCAGCACGCGGTTTCCGGCGAGCATGAGCGTCGGCGATGCCGTTGGCATCTACCTGCGCTACCCGAGCCCCCGATTCCTCCTCGGCGCATTTGTCATCGCCTTGACAGCACGGCTTGTCGTCGGTGATTGGTCGTGGTGGGACCTGGTCGCGGCGGTGGGTTTGATTGCTTACCAGCCCTTCAACGAGTGGCTGATTCACACGTTCATCTTGCACTTCAAGCCTCGCGAGATTGCTGGTCGTCGCATTGACCCGCTGTTGGCCCGAAAACATAGGCGGCACCACAACGATCCCAAGAACATCGCCAACGTCTTCATCCCGATGAAGTCGCTGTGGGTTGGCGTGCCCATCGCGAGCGCACTGGCGCTGCTGATCGTTCCGTCCCTTGGCGTTGCGCTGACCATGCTGCTCACGATGGCAATTATCGGAAACGTTTACGAATGGACGCACTTCTACGTCCATTCCGGCTGCAAGCCGCGTCACCGATATGCCCGTTACATCGAGCGTGCGCATCGGCTTCACCACTACCGTAACGAGCAGTACTGGATGGGAGTAACCAACCATCTGGCCGATCATGTACTCGGAACCTTTCCCGACAAAGACGCGGTTCCCGTCTCTCGAACTGCCAA
>JAGNDY010000060.1:0-9117 GCA_018003655.1 Candidatus Nanopelagicales bacterium | reverse complement strand
AGCGTGCGCATCGGCTTCACCACTACCGTAACGAGCAGTACTGGATGGGAGTAACCAACCATCTGGCCGATCATGTACTCGGAACCTTTCCCGACAAAGACGCGGTTCCCGTCTCTCGAACTGCCAAGACGCTAGGAGTCTCGTAATGGCGAAGGCCCAGCCGCAATCGTCCGCCGCCGCCGGACCGTTGACTGTCGTGTGGAAGCGCACGCCGGACGACCACGACTACCCGGCGGCTGGCAGCTACCTGAGCCTGATCACCAACGCCGACTCGGTCAAGGACATGGTCAAGCGTCTGCAGAAGGCGCCCATCGTGACCCACAAGGCGAAGGACATCCTCCGGGCCGCGCGGCTCGAATTGCTTCCCATGGACAACGAACACGTCAAGGAAGACCTGCGAAAGATTGCCCAGGGCGTCGCACTTTCACCGGTGCTGTTGGTGCGCGGGGACATGAGCCTGGACCAACCAACCCAGATCGCCGACGGCTACCACCGCGTCTGCGCCAGCTACCACCTCGGGGAAAACACCGACATTCCGGCACGGATCATCGACCGCTTGCAGTAGTACCGGGCGGCGCGCAGCCACAAACGAGTCGACCCCGGATCGTCACCCGCAGTTGCGGGTCGATCCGGGGTCGACTCGTTGCTTAGCTGTGCTGCGTCACATGCAGTCAGAAGACCGCAGGTTCAACGCGAGTTGGCTTAGGCGCAGGCCCACGGGCTCCAGCCACGTGCGCGCTGGGTCTTCCACATGATGTGGTCCTGACCGAACTTCGGTGCCCGGTTGGCGGTGCTGGCGTAACGGCCACCACCATTGCTGATCCAGGTACCGCGGTCGAACTGGTACGCACCGTAGTAACCGTTGCCGGTGTTGGTGCGGTAGTTACCGCCACTCTCGCAGTTACGGACCGAGCGTGCCTTGCTCGAGCGAGCAAAGCGCTTGGCCTTGCGGATCTGCAACAGGTGACTCTTCTTGAGGTGGTACTTGCGGATCGAGTTCTTACCGACCGGCAGGTTGTACAGCCCGAATTGGCGCTTGTTCTGACGCTTGACGACGAGCTTCTTCTGCTTGGCAGACAGGACATTGGCTTGCGGTGCGGCAACGGTCTTGACCATCGACGTGTCGACGGCGGACGGTGCTGCGGTTGCGACGGTCATGGTTCCGGCTGCGACGGCGCCTGAGGCAACAACAGCTGCTCCGGCCACGGCAAAACGGCGTGAATTACTGGAAATCAAGGATTACTCCACTGATTGTGACGCCAACACACGCTGTGGTGCACTCGGGCGTCTCGGTCACGTAGGGGGTCTTCGCCGAACGGGTTCTGGTCACCCATGAACGGCTCGCCTGGCACTCGCAAAATGCTGCGAGTCCTACGTGCTTTCGTTCTTTGCTGCAATTCCAGAGTAGGGGCACGTCGGGGGTTGCAATGCCAACAAAACGGACATCGTGGCGGACCACACAGCGGTGTGACGTAGCTCAAACCAGCTTTTCGGCAGTGCCACTTGAGGGCTGCGCAGAGCTTGCCGTGACGTAATCGCAGGTGAATCGGCGTGTCTGCCGCGAGGAATAGTCCACCAACATGCCCATTCGGCGAGCAAAGCGCGCAGCTGAACTGCGAGTATTCGCGCGTCGGTTAACGCCTGAGATCACCTTGCTGGAGGGCACATGGGATTCGGCCAAGCAATCAGTACCTGTTTTAGCAAATACGTAGTCTTCGCCGGACGCGCTCGCAGGAGCGAGTTCTGGTGGTGGATTCTGTTCGTCGTCATCCTGCAGGCCATTGCGAACGTGCTGGACAGCATCGTCGGAACGACGTACGCCTTCAGCAACGGCGATGGCAGCGTTATGACGTACCAAACCGGCTGGATCGGCACCCTGGTGGGCTTGGCGCTCTTCCTGCCATCGATTTCGGTTGCGGTCCGGCGGCTGCACGACACCGGCCGCTCGGGTTGGTGGTGGTGGCTGAACATCATCTGCTGCATCGGATCGATCATCTTGATCGTCTTCTACGTGGGAGATAGCACGCCTGACAACCAGTACGGTCCCAACCCCAAGGGTGGCGGCGCGATGTTGCCCCCTGCTACTGCATGACCTGACCAGAAACACAGCGGGTGTCGGACCGAACGTCGGTCCGACACCCGCTGTGTTTTGTCACGGTCGGCCCGTCTGTCGCGGTGGGGGCGAGGCGGTCAGCTGATGATCTGCTCGGCGAAGGCAGCGAAACACGCCAGCGCCGCGGGCCGCAGTCGCGGCTCGGCCGCCGTCATCGCGCGGGGCAGTACGTCGGCGATTGCTGGCGGTAAATCACTGGCCATGGCCGGTATCGACAGCCACCGATCGAGCTCGGCCGCGTCGATCTCAGCGTGAAACTGCATCCCCACGGCGGAGCCGAGTCGAAAGGCTTGATTCGGGCAGGTCGGGCTGGAGGCCAGCAGCCGTGCGTCCAACGGCAGTTGGGCTACATCGTCGTGCCACTGCATGACGGTGGCCACCTCGCCAACTGCGCCCAGCGGGTTGATGAGTGGGTCGTCGCCTTCGATTGTGACCTCGCATATCCCGTATTCAGGTGCTGCACCGCGTCGCAACTCGGCACCAAACGCGTGCGCGATCAGTTGATGGCCCAAACAGATTCCCAAGACGGGCACGTCGGCTTCGACGGCCCGTCGAATCAGCTCCATTTCACTACCGAGGCCGGGGTGCTCCTCGATCTGGTCGGCTCCCATCGGGCCGCCCATGACGACCAGCCCGGCGAGCCCATCAACGGCCGGTACCTGCGGCGACGGGTCGTTCACGAACATCCGACGCTCCAGCTGCAGACCCGCAGCGACCAGTGGCTGCTCGATCAATCCCGGGCCTTCCCAAGCAACATGCTGAACAACCACGACGCGCTTGGACATGGATCAATCCTGTCAGTCACACAAGCTGGTTCGGGTACCGGATGACCTTGCCTGGTCGCTGTCCCGGACCTTGCCACCACCGCGGTGCTCTTGGCGAGTTGCGGGCTACGCCGAGCGGGTTGTCACTCATCCTGCGAGCGACCGTCACCAATCAACGGGCGGACTGAGTCGCGGACCCGCGCCGATCAGTTGCTGTGGGCCCATGACGACGAACGGGTGGTCGGCCTTGCGCAGCCACTGGAGGGTGCGGCGCAGCTTTCGCTTCGGCAGCGAGACGCAGCCCCGGGTTACGCCGAGGCCGCGCTGATGGATCCAGTAGCCACTGCCCGTCGTTGGGTCGGGCTGGCGAGTATCGCGGGGGTGCTTGCCGATCCGGCGGTTGTAGTTGATGGCGATGACGTAGTTGTAGAGCTGAACCGGATAGGAGATCTTGTATCCGCCGCGCTCATACCGTTGCGGTCCATAGTGGTACCGCATCGTGGTTCCTGGGTTCGGCAGTCGACCGCCGGTATCGGTCAGACTGAATACCCCGATTGGCGAACGGAGGCTGCCTGTCCACGGCCTTACGTGCCAGCCCTTGGCGCCGTTGAGCGACCAATCGGAGCTGATGTTGACCCAGCACCCGCCAACCTTCTGCCACCGTTCGAATCTGCTGTCGTACGAGTGTTTTGAGATGCCCCTAACGACGATCAACTGCCGCGTCTTGGCCGGGACTTTCGCGGCGTAGCTCGCCTGCACGGTCGGCACTGAGGTCAAGCAAGTGTCAGTTGGCGTTGGTGTTGGCTGATCAGCGCCCGGCAAGGCAGGGCCGGATGTCTGCGTACCAACTGCCGCAGTCGCGGCCGCAGCAGTTCCGGCTCCCGGCAGCATCCCCACGACTGCACCTAGGCCGACCGAGGCGGCCGTGAGCGCGACCAATGGCGCGCCGGAGGTGAAAGCGGCCCAACGTACGCGAGCATCTGTCACCGCTGTCACCTCCGATCCGCTGTCTCCGACCCAGCCAGCGACACCCCGACTCTAAACGGCAGGTCGACTCTTCAGCTCAACCAGCGACGTTTTCGGGTCTAAGGTCGCATCATGGCGATCTCCGAAATCACTCGCCCGGTGGATCTGTGTCGATCGGATGGCTCATTGAACCGGCGCGCGGTTGGCTACTCTCGGCGGCCGCTGCACACAACCAACCTCCGGGGGTGGGGTCGCAACAAGCGCTGGGAGTACTGGGGCTTAGTAACCCCGACCCACTTCGTCGGCATCACCGTCTCGAGTTTGGACTACGCAGCGGTCAGCCAGTTGTACGCCTTCGATCGGCGCACAGGGCAGGAGATTGTTGAGGACACTCTCGCGCTTGGATCGGCGCGAACTGTGCTGCCCGACCACCCCGCCCCACTGACGGCGGGAACCAATGGCTCAAAGCTCGCGATCACGCTGACTGACCGCGAGGAGGGAACCCAGATACGAGTCAGCAGTACCCGGCTGACCGTTGATGCCCTGGCCGAACCGGGCGGCGACTGCCTTGCGGTTGTCGTGCCCTGGAACGGGCGCAGATTCCAATACACGGTCAAGGATGTCGGTCGCCCGCTCGTCGGCGAGGTCGTCATCGATGGTGAACGAGTGGCCATACCGGCTGGGGAATCCTTCGCAGTGCTTGACCGTGGCCGCGGGGTCTGGCCCTATCGGCTGTCGTGGAATTGGGGTGCTGGCGCAGGGGTGCTGAACGGCAAACGCATCGGACTGCAGGTCGGTGGCAAGTGGACCGATGGCACTGGCTCAACGGAGAACGGCCTGATCGTCGACGGCAAGCTGACCTACTGGCCCGATGAATTGGCCTGGGACTACGACCGCAGCGATTGGTACAAACCGTGGCACGTGACGGGACCGAACGTCGACGCCACGCTCACGCCTATCCACGTCCGCGATGCAGGAACCAACGTGGGAATCATCGCTTCCTCGGTGCACCAGGCGTTCGGCACGTGGAGCGGCTCAGCCACAGACGCAACAGGTCAGGAGTACAAACTCGACGGGCTGACGGGCTGGGCGGAAGAGGCCAACAACCGTTGGTGATCGGCCAGACGACTTTCCATAACGCGCCTTAGGGCGACCCGACTGCCAAAGTGTGACCCAGCAATCCCGGCAGTCAAGGAGTCACGATGACGCAGTCCCCCTCGTACCGTCTCAAGGCGGCCGTCCTGGTCACGACGGTTGGCTTGGTGGGAACCGTCGTGCTCGGTTCTACCGTGCTGAATCCGTCGCCGACGCAGGTGTCGGCGCCCCACAGCTTGACTGAAATACCCGACTACGCGGGGACCGCGCAGATCAACACCCCCTTCTACGACGCCGTCAAGCCGCCTGCCGGGGTCGCGCCCGGCACGTTACTGAAGTCCGAACCAATCCTCGGCGGGCCGCCCGGCATCACCGCCAAGCGCTTCTCCTACGTGTCCCAGACTGCTGCTGGCAAGCCGCTCGTGGTCACCGCCCTCTACGCAGTGCGCGATGCACCGAGTCCCGGGCCCAACGGCCGCCCACTCGTCGCGTTCGCTCACGGCACGACCGGCATGGCTCCAGGTTGCGGCATTTCGCAGGCCCCGTTCACCCCCAACTCGACCGGCATCGGGACGTGGGACCAAGTCCTGTCCGCGCTGGTTGGAGCAGGCTTTGCGGTAGTGGCTACCGACTACGCGAACATGGGCGTGCCCGGCACTCCGAACTACCTGGTGATGAAGGGTGAGGCGCACGACGTTCTGAACTCCGCGAGGGCGGCATTTGCCCTCGATCCGACCTCTATCGATCGCTCCGAAGTTGCCATCATGGGTCACAGCCAGGGTGGGCATTCGGCACTGTCGGCTGCGTACGAGGCCCCGACCTACGCCCCGGATGTCGCGATCAAGGGAACCATCGCGATCGCACCGGCGATCTTCCCGCCCGCACCGCTGCTGATCAAGTTCATCCAGGCAAGCCCCGACAAGCCGGCCGACTACTTCCTGTCGTTCATTGCCGACGCGGTGAACTCCTGGTCCGCTAACTACCCAGGCCGGATCAAGAGCAGTGACGTCTTCACCCCGGCGGGCGTCAAGGCAGCCAATGTTGCCCTGACCAAGTGTCTTCGGGCGACCGCAGCAGCGTTCTCCGGTCCCAAGGGCGACTACGTCCAGAAGACAATTCCGACGTCACTTCTGTCCGTCGCCCAGGAGAACTTCCCGGTCTACCGCAAGTACGCACAACCCATGTTGATTCAGCAGGGCTTGGAAGACACCACGGTGGTGCCCGGCGTCAACTTGGCGGCTGCCCGAACGTTCTGTCTGCAAGGCAGTCAGGTCAACCTCCAGACATTTCCCGACGATGTTCACTCGTCGGTGCTCTACACCGGACAACCGGACGCAATCACTTGGCTCAACGACAGATTCGAAGGTAAACCGTTCAAGTCTGATTGTGGAGGCCTGTGATGACTGTCGCCATCGTGTTGGGAGTCGTGGCCACCATCGTCGCGCTCCTCGGCTTGCTCGGTCGTAAGCAGACCGGCGAGGCTTGGCCCTCGCAGATCATCGTCTACGCGCTACCACTGGGAATCGTGGCGGCCGGGTATTCGGCAAGTATCGGCATCAACCTCGGCTGGACTCTGGTCGCGGGCCTGTCGATCTTTCTCGCAGTGCTGGCGGGCGGGTTGATGGGCCAACATCCGGCCCTCGCCGACCGGGAGTCCAAGCCGGTCGCAGCAGGGCTCAACCTGGCGCTCACCGGACTGATTTCAGTGGGGCTGGCGGTGGTCGTTCTGCTGTGGGCGAGCCACCTGATCTCGGCCTTCTCCTACCTGGACGGCTTCTGGGTTCGGGTCGTCCTGGTTGGTGCCGCGGTGGCCTACTCGATTGGTGGGCGGTCCTCCGTCGGGCTCAGCCGGGCGATTCTGGTGTTGATCATCATCGGTGCTGTGGCGGTGTTCGGTATCGGCTTTGTCGCGGGCGACACCAGTGGACTGACTTCCCCGCAGGTTCCGGTCCCGCCGCTGAGTCCGGTCACGGCGGTCCTCTACGCCATCGGCGTCATCCTCATCGGTGCTGGCTACCCCGTGCTCCGATCCAACGGCAACCACAACCGTGCCCGCGTCTGGGTGGCTGCCGTCGTGCTGGCGCTGGTTGTCGTCGTCACGTTGGTCGGAATCCTGATGCTCTACGGCGGTTCGTTCCAGCTTCCGAGTCTGGTGATCAACGTTCTACCGGTGTACTCGCCACCGGTGGTCAGCGCGGTGATTTGCGGTTTGCTCGCCATCATCTCCACGGTGGTGGTTGGTGCCGCGATCAACGCTGCCGCCGGCAGCGCCGCTCAGATCGAGCCGAGTTGGTACGAACATGCCGACGAGCACCCGGCACCTCGACGCCGTGTCGCAATCGTGCTCGGTGTCGCGGTCGTCGTGGTCGCCTGGTTGGAGCCCACCCCGCAGGCGCTCGTGGCCGTGCTTGCCGTGCTGGGGTTTGCGAACCTGCTCGCCGAGCGGATCATCCGTCGCAACCATCAGCCCAAGCACGGCGCCGCAGATGGCGCGGCTCACGAGGGTTCGGCCGCAGCCAACACCGGATGAGCTATCGGTGCCAACCGGGTCGACGTCCATGACCACCGCAGACGGAATCCCGCAGCGAGGCTTCTACCCGGTCGGTCGCGCGGGGAGCGAACGTGGATGGGACGGCCACATCTGGACCGACGAGGTTCGATCCGACGCTGCGGTGCTCGCCGCCAAGCCATGGCAGCGTCGCCCGTTGGCGTTTCTTGATCACCTGTGGTTCCGCATTGCCGGCGGCGGTTTCGTCATCGGCATCGTGCTCGCCGTCCTATCTGACGCGCTGGACCTCACCTGGCTCGCGCCGATCGCGAGCATCGGTACGTTCGCGGTCGTCGGAGGCTTCGTGCTGTTGATCTGGCAGCGGCTGAACGCTGCTCAAGCTTTGTCTGGCAAGGCCCTGATCTGCTGGGGACTGGTGGGTGGCGTCGTCGCGTGGGAGATCAGCGGATTCCTGGAGACTTCATTTGACCATCGACTCGACGTCCCCTCCGACAGCCCGTTGTCGATGCTCAGTGCTGGCCCGGCCGAGGAGTTCGCCAAACTCGTGGTGCCTGTGGTTCTGTACCTATTCGGCCGCTACCGAGACCCACGCGCTGGCTTTGCGATCGCGCTTGCCAGCGGCGCTGCGCTGGGGATGATCGAGGGCTTTGAGTACACGATCCACGCGACCGGAATCTTCGATGACATGTACGGAATCAACCAAGGCGACAAGATGGCTACTGCGTTGATGGCCACCCAGCGACCCATGACCGAATTGATGCACCCAATCTTCACCGGTTTTGTTGCCGCGGTCGCGTGGCGCGTGGCCTGGCGGCGGGGGTCGCTGCTCACCTGGGTCGGATTCGGTGCGCTGGCCTTGGTGATGGTGCTCCACAGCATCAATGACTTCATCGGCGTGCGGTACTCGCAGATCGCGTTGGCAGCGACTGCAGCGATCATCATCGGCGCCTTCTACCTCTGCTTTCGCCCGGCCGCCCGGCAGTTGACCTCGCCTGACTCGATCTCCGGCAACCCACCCAACTGGCGTCCGCGAGGGCCGCGCCACGTTAGACCCGAATCAGCCACGACTGCCGGTGCGGCGGTTCAAGCCAAGGCCTCCACGGCCTCCGGCAGCGATGACAACATCGGTGGGGACTCAAGGTCCTCGCCAGATCCCACCACGTCAAGCCAACCTGGCCCCGCCAGGTAGACCGATGCTGCTGGCCGGTGGCTTGGTAGGGCCGCAATGACGGAGAGGTCAGCGTGCTTGCGCATCGAAGCCCACAGCACGATGGCGCGTGGGCGTAACCGGGTCACCGCCGCCGTCAGAGCGTCGGCGGGTACCTGTTGTCCGAGCGTTATGGCCTCGACACCCCGTTCTGCCAGGGCCGCACGCAGAGCGAGTAGCGCGAGCACATGCTCGTCGTCTGGGGCGCACGCGAGCAGGATCGGTCGGCCGGTCGGGCGCCCAATCCGCTCGACGTCGAATGCCTGCTGGACGGCGATGCTGGCAACATGCTCGACTTCGACGCCACGCTTGGTGCGTGACCACTGGTCACCGATAGCGATCAGGGTGGGAGCGACCAGATCTTCCCAGGCACGCAACGCTCCCCGATCGGCGATCGCAGACTCGACTATTGTCCGCACAGCTCGCCCATCGAGGGCGGTCGCAGCTCGCGCCATCCCGCGCT
>JAGNDY010000059.1 GCA_018003655.1 Candidatus Nanopelagicales bacterium | reverse complement strand
TATTCACATGTCGCGCCCGCCCAGCTGCCCGTCAACAAGGCGGCCGGGACTCGCCCGTCGGGTGTGCTCGGGTCGCGACCATTGACTCACCGGGCGCAGGACGGTTGGTACGGACTCAGCAAGGGGGAGCAATGGATCAAGGGAGCACCGCCCTTATCGGAACAGTGGTTTCCACTGTCTACGAGCAGCGCAACGAGCAGTCGCATCGACTGGCACGGTTCCGAATGGTCGTGGCACCGCGACGTTTTGACCGCTCAAGCGGAAGCTGGGTTGAGCAAGAGGCGTCGTACTTCACGGTGGTACTCGCGCGGGCGCTTGCCGCCAACGCTCTGTCGTGCCTGCGACGTGGTGACCCGGTTGTCGTTGTTGGGCGCATTCGGGTTCGTGAGTGGGAGAAGGATGGGCGCCGGGGTTCGGCGACGGAGATTCACGCGAACTCGGTTGGACATGACCTCACGCGTGGCGTCGCGAGTTTCAGCCGACCCGCCCGCGGACCTGGTGAAGCCAACGCCGCCAACGGAGCTCCCCGAGCCGGAGTTCGCCCGGCCCGGATGGCCGCAGCAGCACGCACAACCTAGGCGCGCGCGGAGCCGGGCAGTGGACGTCATTAGGCTAAGTGACCGTGGCCGAATACATCTACACACTTCGCAAGGCACGTAAAGCGCATGGAGACAAGGTCGTCCTCGACGACGTGACCTTGTCGTTCCTGCCCGGCGCAAAGATCGGTGTGGTCGGCCCGAACGGTGCGGGTAAGTCCACGCTGATCAAAATCATGGCTGGTTTGGAGCACGTCTCCAACGGCGACGCGATCCTTTCCCCGGGCTACTCCGTCGGAATCCTGTTGCAGGAGCCCGAGCTAGATCCGGAGAAGACGGTCTTGGGCAACGTCGAAGAGGGTGTCGCCGAAACGAAGGCGATGATGGCGCGCTTCAACGAGATTTCCGCGGAACTCGCAGACCCGAACGCGGACTACGACAAGCTCCTCGCGGAGATGGGGACGCTGCAGGAGCAACTCGACCACCGAAATGCTTGGGACTTGGATGCCCAACTCGAACAGGCGATGGACGCGTTGCGTTGCCCACCGCCAGACGCTGATGTGACTGTGCTGTCAGGTGGCGAACGTCGCCGGGTCGCGCTCTGCAAACTGCTGCTTTCCCAGCCGGATCTGCTGCTCCTCGATGAGCCCACCAACCACCTTGACGCCGAGAGCGTGTTGTGGCTTGAGCAGCACCTGGAGAAATACCCAGGAACCATCGTCGCCATCACCCACGATCGCTACTTCCTCGACAACGTCGCCGAGTGGATCCTCGAGCTCGACAGGGGTCGCTGCTACCCCTACGAAGGCAACTACTCAACCTACCTGGAGGCCAAGGCCGCCCGCCTCAAAGTCGAGGGTCAGAAGGATGCCAAGTTGCGCAGGCGGTTGGTCAACGAACTTGAATGGGTGCGCTCCAACCCGAAGGCCCGACAGGCCAAGAGCAAGTCACGACTCAATCGATATGACGAGATGGCCGCCGAGGCTGACCGCGCGAGCAAGCTGGACTTTGAAGAGATTCAGATCCCGCCCGGCCCCCGGCTGGGCAACGTCGTGGTCGAGGTCGATCAGCTGACCAAGGGCTTCGGAGACAAGCTGCTGATGGACGACTTGTCATTCACATTGCCACGCAACGGAATCGTCGGCGTCATCGGTCCCAACGGTGTCGGCAAGACGACGCTGTTCAAGATGTTGATCAGTGAGGAGCAGCCGGACGACGGCAGCATCCGCGTGGGAGACACCGTCTCGGTCTCCTACGTCGATCAGGACCGCGGTGGGATCGACCCCAAGAAGAACGTGTGGGAGGTCGTCTCCGACGGACTCGACTACCTGAAAGTCGGCAAGGTCGAGATGCCCAGCCGCGCGTACGTCGGTGCGTTCGGATTCAAGGGACCGGATCAACAGAAGCCTGCCGGGGTCTTGTCCGGTGGCGAACGCAACCGCCTCAACCTCGCGCTGACGCTGAAGATGGGCGGCAACTTGCTGCTGCTCGATGAGCCAACCAACGACCTCGACGTCGAGACGCTGAGCAGCCTCGAGAACGCCTTGTTGGAGTTCCCCGGGTGCGCAGTGATCACCTCCCACGATCGCTGGTTCCTCGACCGGGTCGCAACTCACATCCTGGCTTACGAGGGGGACTCCCAGTGGTTCTGGTTTGAGGGCAACTTTGAGTCCTACGAGGCGAACAAACTCGAACGCCTCGGCCCAGAGGCCGCTCGTCCGCACCGCACCACCTACCGCAAACTGACGCGAGGGTGAGCCAGGGCGTCGCGCCACAGCCGCGGAGGCCAGCCTCGCTGCATCTGCGCTACCCGGAGGCCACCTTCTTGGCTGGCTATTTGCGGGTCCTCGTGGAGTGGGACGCGCGGGCCTGCGTTCGATTACTGCAACGCCGAGCCGCAATGGGCGTGTTTGGGGCACCTCCGACCGGATGCCTGTCGTTCGTCGCGCTGCCACTTGTCACCGGCGAGCTCGACGCGCCTGTTCCGGTCGCAGATCGCACGATCTCGGCGGGTCGGCTGCGCGACATCATCGGCGATGTCACCGTTCGGGTCGATCAGGACCGCATCGTGCAGATTCCCGAAGCGGTCACTGGTCCTGCTGAGCTGGCACTCCTGCCGCCGAGCGACGGCTGGGAAGCGAGTGGATCGTCGGCCGCGCGCACGGTGGTCGAGGTCGTCGATCAGGCCGTGGCGCAATTCAAGTCCCGCGTGCCCAACAGTCAAACCGACCCCGAGATCGCCGAACGTGAAGCTGATCGAATCTGGTCGCGTCCCGGCTGGGAGGGGATCCCTATTCGGGCGTTGCACACCGCGAAGGCGCTGGGGTTTCTCACGAACTTGGACGCGCAGGTTGCGGCGGCCCGGCTACCTGGCTGGTCGCGGTTCTCGACGCCCGCTGGGCAAGTGTTCACCCCCGACGAGGTGGGGACACTCTCGCTGCGCCTGCTCGGTGGCTAGTTGCTGCTCATCGAGCAGCCAGCCGACCAGCGCTGGCGCTCGCCGCCTACGGCTGCTACCTGCGGGCGATGGAGACGAGGCGTGCCTGGTGATGCAGGACGTCGAGGGCAATGAATTCTGCCTCGACTAGATGTCAGCGACCGGCTTGTCCGGGCGCAAACCCTCGTGAACGTTGACCATCGCGTGGGCGGCCATCACCAGATAACGCCACATCTCGTCGTCGAGGCGGGCGTCCAGTTCGCGCTTGTCCAAAGCCGTGCGCATGTGTGCGAGCCAATGGTCTCGGGCGGCCTCGTCAATCGCGAAGGGCCCGTGGCGCAGGCGCAAGCGAGGATGCCCGCGCTGCTCGGAGTAGGTGCTCGGCCCGCCCCAGTACTGCTCAAAGAACATCCTCAGTCGCAACTCCGCCGGACCTAGATCCTCCTCGGGATACAACGGTCGCAAAACGGGGTCGATGGCGACCGTCGAGTAGAAGTCCGCCACCAGCGCAGCGAAGAAATCGTGACCGCCAAATTGCTCGTAGAGTGACTGTTCGGTGTCGCCTGGTGGAGTCTGCGCCGTCATGGTTCGAGCCTATCCCGACGGCGATGTCCGCACCGGCGCACCGGCCAGGGCTCTCAGCCCGCTAGGGCTTCAGTGGTCCCGTTCCATAGATCTTGGGTGGGGGATGACCGGGTCCGGGGGTGCTGGCAGGAGGTGGCGCGGGTTCGGCCGGACTTCCGGTTGCTGCCGATGGCATTCCGATGCCAGCTCGGTCGAACGTGAGTTTGAGGCGCTCGCGGATAATTCGGGTGACGTTCACCTGTTGCTCCGGGGCGGCTTTCGCCGTTACCCGGACCGTCACAGTGTCGGACCCCATTGACTCGACGCCGGCAAAGATTGGTTTGCCCAGCAACTTGTTGTCGTACTGCGGATCGGCATCCATGTCGTCCGCCACGGCCTCGACCAGCGACCGAACCTGGTCCAGATCATCGTTATAGGCGACGGTCACGTCCACGATGGCCAGCGTCCATCCCTGGGATCGGTTTGCCACGCGAAGGACCTCGCCATTGCGGACGTACCAAACCACGCCAGACATGTCGCGAACCCGAGTCGTTCGCAGTGTCACGTCCTCGACCGTGCCGACGACTGGCCCCAGGTCGACCACGTCGCCCACCCCATATTGGTCCTCCAGGATGAGGAAGATGCCGGACAGGTAGTCCTTGACCAGGCTCTGCGCACCGAAGCCAAGTGCGACACCGATGACACCAGCGCTGGCGAGCAACGGGGTAATGTCGATATTGAGTTGGGCCAGGACGAGCAGCACGCCGACGGCACCGATGAACGCCGTCGTCGTTGACCTCAGCAACGAGGCGATCGCCTCAGCGCGTGCCCGGCGACGCTGCGACATCAGGACCTGGGACAAGTCGCTGGTGTGTTCGGAACGCCGTGCGACCACCTCGCGATTCGTTTCGGCCTTGGAGACCAGCTTCTTGGTCACTCGTGCGATGACCTGGGTGACGACGACCCACGAGGCGACGCAGACCACAACGATGATCATGATCTTCAGCGGCAGGCCGACGAACGTTTCGACGAGCTGGTCAGACGTCCACCCGAGGGTCGAAGTAAGTAGGTTCACTCGCTGATCTCCTGGTCCAAACCGGTTACCGACGCGTGAAACGCGAGCACATCGGCCGAGAGGTCCACGCTACGCGAGATCGATCGAGCGCCGTGACCGACATCCGATTCGGTCCGCAGCAGAATCGGGTTGCTGCCGACGGTGCTGTGTTGTAGGGCGGCGCACATCTTGCGGGCGTGCATTGGATCCACGCGGGTGTCTTGGTCAAACGCGGTGAATAGGGTCGCCGGGTAAGCGACGCCCTCGCGAACATGGTGGTAGGGCGAGTACGCGGCCAACCATTGGAATTCCTGCGGGTTTGCCGCGCTGCCGTACTCGACGTTCCAGGTCTCACCTAGGCCCGATCCCTCGTACCGGATCATGTCGAGCAGCGGAGCCGAACAGTGCACGCCGGCGAATAGATCTGGCCGCTGGGTCATCACGGCTCCGACCAGCAGGCCACCGTTTGAGCCCCCGCTGATGGCTAGTTGCTCCGGTGTCGTCCACTCCCCGTCGATCAGCCACTGCGCCGCAGCGATGAAGTCGTCGTACACGTTCTGCTTGTTGGCGAGCATGCCGTCGCGGTGCCATTGCTCGCCCTCCTCACTACCGCCACGAATGCAAGCGATCGCGTAGACTCCGCCGGCTTCCACCCAGGCCAGCACCGACGGCGAGTAACTCGGCGCCATTGGTACCCCGAAGCCCCCGTAGCCGTAGAGAATCGTCGGACGAGTCGCGGTCGGCTTGCCATCCTCGGTTCGTGCGTCGGTTGGAGCCAGCAATAACATCCGCACTTCGGTGCCGTCCGGGCTGCGGTACACCTCCACGGTCGAGCTGATTCGCGGCACCTGGACGAAGCCCGGCGGATAGTCCGAGACCGTCAACTCGCCGGTGCGCGCGTCGTAGTGCATCACCCGTGGAATCGTTGCGTTATCGGTGTAGGTGAACCACGCCTCGTGTCCGCCGTCCGGCCGTTCGCCGATCCCACCGACCGTGCCAACGCCCGGCAGTTCGATCGTGTCGACACGCGAGCCGGACGCGAGATCGTGCACGGTGATCTCGCTGATTGCGTGGCGGGTCCAACTGGCCAGGATTACCGCCCGATCGAGCTCAGGCCCATCCAGAATGGCAAAGCTCTCCAGTACGGCCTCCGGATCTTCGGCGATAAGGTCCACCCAGTCGTCCGGCTCCCACAGTTCGGGAATGGTGACGGCCAGTCGCCCGCGTGGCGCATCGCGGTCGGTGAAGACGTAGACCCGACCATCGCGGCCGAATCGCAACCCTGTCTGCGCATCGACACCTACCTGGACAGGAACCAGGTTCGGAGTGGCTGGATCGCTTGCGGTTAGATCTGCGACCCAGAGGTCGTTGCGCGGTGCCGTTCCCTCGCTTGCACTGATGGACAGCCATCGACCGTCGCGGCTGACGCCAGCTCCGAAGTACTCGGTCTTCTTCCGGCCATCGCCAAAGATGAGCACATCCTGGTCCGGCTGGCTGCCTACCCGGTGTAGCCACACTCGGCGGTGGAACTGCTCCTCGCCGGGCGGCAACACATCGGGTGCTAGTCGGCGAACGTAGTAGTACGCCTCGCCACCCACCAGCCAACCGATAGGGGAATATCGGGCTCGATCAATCGGTCCTTCCAGCGATTCGCCGGTCGCGACGTCGATGACGTGAACTTCTGACTCTTCGGTACCGCCAACAGAGAGCTGATAGGCGAGCCGGTCACCTTCCTTGGAGGGCTGCCAGGAGTCCAGCGTCGTCAGGCCAGTCGGATCGAGCGCGATTGGATCGACGAGGATTCGGGTCCCGCCGTCGGCGTCGGTTGCCTGCAGTACCGCATGCTCCTGGCCGGGCTCGCGCCTCAGTTGGAATCGCCAGAGTCCCCGCCAGACCGGCGGGCTGATCGTGCCGGAACCGAGCAGCGCTTGCAGCCGTCGTCGCCAGTGGTCAATCGTGTGCCAACCCTCGCGCTCGGCGGAGAACAAAGCTGCTTCTGCAGCCAACCACTCCTGCGTCTGTGGATCATCGCGGTCCTCGAGCCACCGGTAAGGATCAGCGACGTCACACCCATGGATCACCTCGACCAGGTCAAGCCGTTGCGCGAGCGGGTACGGCTGGTGGATGCTGGCCGTTGGATGCATAGCCAGAGCTTAGTGATCAGCGGGCCCGCGCAGGCGCCTGACCGAGCTGAAGTAGGTGTCACAGAAGGCATGCGGGTCGCTAAGTGGGCATGCTAGGAACACACCAGTCGAGGAGGACACGATGAGTGCAGTTCCAGGTCAACCCGAACCGGGGTCGCAACCTGTTGGCCAACCGGTTCCGGCCACACCTTCGACACCGCCCACGCCCCCGGGCCAGCCGGCAGCTGGGTCGCAGCCTCCTGCTTCGGGGGGGGCGGCCGGTTCCCCGCAACCCACTCCGGCCGGTGCTGTCACACCAGGGGTGAAGCCGGGCACCCCCATGACCCCCAAAGCCCCGTGGACCTCGTACATCAAACCGGTCGCGTGGGCATTGGTCGCGATCTACGTCGTCGTGTTTGTGTTCGTCAACCGAACGATCGTGCAGATCGACTTCATCTTCTTCAAGACAGACGTCGCGCTGATATTCGTGCTGGTCGGAATGACGTTGATCGGTGCAGGGTTGGCGATCGGGGTTCTGGTCGCCACCCGCAGGCGGGCGGCGAAGAAAGCGGCGGCACCGACTCCCAAGGCCGGTGCGCAACCTGCCCAGTCGTCGCCTAAGAAGGTGGGCAAGTGAGCAAGTTGCACGACCTGACGGCCCTCGAGCAAGCCAAGGCGATCAGGGCTGGCACGACGTCAGCGCTCGAATTGGCCGAGCACTACATCCACCGGTCCGAGCGACTGACCGACGATGTCGGCGCATTCGTGGAGCTCACACCTGAACTCGCTCTGGACCAGGCGCGAGCGGCCGACGCACGCGTGCGCGCGGCTTCCGCCGACGATGTCCTGCCACCCCTGCTCGGCGTCGTGTGTCCGGTCAAGGACCTCGACTTCGTCTCCGGCATTCCGACCCGATTCGGTTCCAGCGCGATCGACATCACGCCGTGGGAAGACGACAACGTCGTGACCAAACTGCGCGCAGCCGGATTGGTATTTACGGGCAAGACCAACACTCCCGAGATGGGTCTGCCCTGCTACACCGAGCCCGACGTCGCCCCACCTGCCCGGACTCCGTGGGACCTGACTCGGTCTGCGGCGGGCTCCTCCGGCGGAGCAGCCGCAGCGGTTTCTTCGGGGCTGGCACCGTTCGCTCACGGCAGTGACGGCGGCGGTTCCATTCGTATCCCGTCATCGGTGACCGGCCTCGTCGGCATCAAGCCGTCTCGCGGTCGAGTGAGCAACGGTCCGCTACGCGATCCGATCGGCGAGGTCAACGTCAGCGGCCCGATCGCCAGGACCGTCGCTGACGCAGCAGCTCTGCTAGATGCCATGGCTGGCGGCTTTCCCGGCGATCCGTTCGGCGCCCCGGCGCCTTCGGACACCTTCCTCGCCGCCGCTAGGCGCGACCCTGGCAAGCTGCGGATTGGTTTCTATGAAACGCCATCGCTGAGTCACGTGTCCCTGCACCCAGATGTCGCGACGGCGGTGGCGCGGACGGCCAGCGCCCTGGAGGAGCTTGGGCACGAGTTGGTGGAAGTCGCACCGCCTTTCGACGACTCCATCCTGCCGATGTTCACGACCGTCTGGAATACCCTTGCCACGCTCACTCCAGTCGCGCCGGACAAGGAGGAGTTGCTGCGGCCACTGACAAAACACCTGCGCCAGTTGGGTTGGCAGATCAGTGGCCCACAGCTTGCCGGCTCGATCTCCATGTTGCGCATCAGCGCGCGGGCCGCAATGATCGCCACGAACGGATTCGACGCGATTCTGGCACCGACGATCGCCGACATTCCGGCGCTGGTCGGGCAGCTTCGGAACGACGACGACCCAGCTGCTGATTTTGACGCACAGGTCCGTTACAGCCCGTTCTGCGCTGCCTACAACGTCACCGGTCAGCCAGCCATCAACGTTCCAATGAACTGGAACGCAAACGGACTGCCAATCGGTGTCCAGTTGGTCGGTCGGATGTTCGAGGAGGAGACGATCATCTCCCTCGCCGCCCAGCTCGAGGCCGCACACAGCTGGCTCGGCCGTTACCCGGCGATCTGGTGAGCAGTAGCCCTGCCCCATCACCTTCGTTCGAGAAGCCCGACGACGAGTTAGCGGCCCTGGCCGATGCCTTCGGGGTGTCAATCAGCTACCAGGATCAAGCTGAAGAGACCAAACTCGTATCCGCCCCAACTATCCGGGCGGTGTTGCAGGCGATGGGTGTCGACGCATCGACGCGGGCGAGCTGTCGCGCGGCGCTGGCTCGAATCGCGATCACCCGTTGGGAGTCGACGCTGCCGCCGTCAGTGGTCGTCAGGCAAACCGCCGACAAATCCTCGCCGTGGCGCAGTTGGGTACACGTCCGGAATGACGAACCGGTTCGGCTGTGGGTCGACCTGGAGGGTGGCGGACGCCGGCACGACGTTGCGCTGTCGAAGGACAAGCCCAAGCTGGGGTCGATCGATGGAGTTGCCGTCACCGAGATCGTCGTCCTACTTCCGCGCGATCTACCGATGGGATATCACCGGCTGGTCGCGGTGACCGACGAGCGCCAGCACGAGTGTGAACTGATCGTCACACCCGAACGGCTGACGATGGATCCCAGCTTGGTAGAACACCGTGGCTGGGGTGTGGCTGCCCAGCTCTACTCAGCGCGATCCAGCCGTTCGTGGGGTGTTGGCGACCTTGCCGATCTCGGTGAGCTCAGTTCGTGGTTCGGTCGGGAACTGGGCTCAGCTTTCACGTTGGTGAATCCGCTTCACTCAGCCGCTCCCACCCCGCCGATGGAGGCGTCCCCCTACCTGCCGATCACCCGCCGATTCGCCAATCCGATCTATCTTCGCGTCGAGGCCATACCTGAGTTTGCCTACCTAGGCGAAGCCGCCCGTCAGGAGATCGATGTCATCGCGGCACCGCTGCTAGCCGCTGACAACGACGCCAACCTGCTCGACCGCGATGCCACGTGGGCGGGTAAGCGCCGAGCGTTGGAGTTGGTTTTCGGCGTGCCGCTCAGTCCGGGGCGGCAAGCGGGTTTTGACGCGTATGTGCGCGACGAGGGCCAGGGTCTGACCGACTTTGCCACGTGGTGTGCCCTGGCCGAGGTGCATGGTCCACGGTGGGATCGGTGGCCGGCGGAACTTCAACAGATTGCCTCCGCAGCCGTCTCGCGCGAGGCGCAACGGTTGAGCAAACGGGTGGCCTTCCACCGCTGGTTGCAGTGGCAACTCGATGAGCAGATGGCTGCCGTTCAACACGGTGCCAAAGACGCGGGTATGCCGATCGGCATCATGCACGACCTAGCCGTGGGGGTGCATCGCTTCGGGTCGGACACTTGGTCCGATCCGCTCGGGATGGCGCGGGCAGTGACGGTGGGCGCTCCGCCGGACAACTTCAACCAGGTGGGCCAAGACTGGTCGCAACCACCCCGACGACCCGACCAACTCGCCGCGACTGGCTACCGCAGCTATCGCGACATGCTGCGAACTCTGTTGCGCCACTCCGGGGGTTTGCGCATCGACCACGTGCTCGGCCTCTTCCGGCTCTGGTGGATACCGAAGGGGATGCCATCCTCGGCGGGTACCTATGTCCGCTATGACCACCACGCGATGGTCGACATCCTGGTCCTCGAGGCGGCTCGCGCGGGGGCGCTCGTTGTCGGTGAGGACTTGGGAACGGTGCAACCGTGGGTTCGAGGGTTCCTCGCCGAACGCGGAATCCTCGGTACGACCATCCTGTGGTTCGAACGAAAGAAGGGGGTTCCCATCCCTCCCGCGAAGTGGCGCGCTAACGCGATGGCCACAGTCACCGTGCACGATCTGCCCCCGACCCTGGGGTTCTTGGCCGGAGCGCACGTGAGGCTGCGACACGAACTCAACTTGCTCACCAGGTCGTTGGAAGACGAGCAGGCCGCATTCGAAGGGGAGCTCAGCGCCTGGCGCACGATGATGGAGGACGCGGGGTTGCTGCGACCACAGGCCAGCGAGGATGAGGTGGTGGTCGCACTGCACCGACTGATGACCTGGTCGCCAGCGAAATTGCTCGCGGTGACGTTGACGGATCTGGTCGGCGATCGACGAATCCAGAATCAGCCGGGAACAGACAAGGAGTACCCGAACTGGCAGATGCCGCTGTGTGGCCCAGATGGCGAGGTTGTCCTCATCGACGAGCTGCCGTCTTTGGATCGACTCCGCGCAATCGTGGGGGCGGTCGGCGGGCATCGGCGTGGGCCGGTCTAGCGTCTATCGGCAGGCACCGCGGCCCGCGCGCCGCTACGTTTGGACTGTCGTCCTCGGTGAGAGTGGGAGCAACAGATGTCTACGCTGCAAGCCATTCTGATTCTCGGCGGGATTCCCGCTCTGGTGGTGCTCATAGCGGTCCTCGGGGTGATGGCGCCCGGCTGGACTCGCGCTGGTCGGTACCGACCCGGGGAAGCATGGAACCACGACCCACTGGTCATCAACGCGGCTGCCAGTGGTGACATCAGCAAGGCGTTGACAACGAACCCCCGCGGGCTTACGAGCGAGGCTCAGCCTGCTGCGGTTGCGGAGGAAGGTGGAGCCAGTGCTAGATGGTGAACTCACCGACGCGCCTTTCAGTAACGGTCAAGTGGCCTCGCTGGAGAAGGCGCTGTACCGCGCCCGGTCCTCCACCGGCTTTGAGTTTTCCTGCTACGTCGGGGCGCTGGCGAATGGTCGCCAAACGGCGACAACTCTTCACCAGCAGTTCCGTGACCCGGCTCGCAGTGTGCTCGTCGCCGTTGATCCAGGTGGGCGCCTCATCGAGATCGTCACCGGCGTTGGCGTCAAGGACTATCTGGACGACCAGGCCTGCCGACTTGCCTGCCTGACCATGTCCTCGCGGTTCACCATCGGCGACATCGCCGCGGGCCTTCGCGACGGAATCATCGTGCTCGCAGAACATGCGCGCACGTCAGAAAGCCAGGAAGTGCTCCACTCCGACCTGCCCGAGTAGCAGGCCCTAACCGCCGAGGCCGTCGCGCTCCTGGCAGCGCATCGCTCGCTCAAGTCCGTCGAGGCCTTCGCCCACCAGTCGGCGAGCACCGGCGGCCAGCAGGGCGTTCTCGGCCAGGAATCTTTGCGACCTCGCGGCAATCTGGGGGTCTACCAACAACATCGGGTAGAGGCCCGCGACGATCTGCTGTGCCATCTCGGGCGTGCGATCAGCCCACGTTGCCGGGATCGAGTCGAAGTACTCCGCAACATGGGGACGTAGGAGTTCGCGTTGCTCGCTGACCATGATGCCACCGATGGTTGCCGCGAGCAGATGGTTGGGAAGCTCGGCATCGTGCAGCGCCGCGTGCCAGGCGGCGGCTTTGGCTTCCGGTGACGGGATCGCGGCCTCGAGGAACGCGACGTGCCGTTGGCCGGTTGCTGTGTTGTCCCTGGCGAGCTCAGTCGCGATCTGCGCACGGCCTGCGCGACCCATGATGACCAGACGCTGCAACAGACTCCAACGCATCTCAGTGTCAATCTCCAGACCACTGATCTGCTCCGTACCCCCGTGCAAACCGGCGACGAGGTTCAGGGCTTCCTCGCTGCTTGCCGTTGCGATGAAGCCGCGCGCGAAGGCCAGTTGGTGGTCGCTGCCAGCGTCGGCCCGCCTCGTCATTATGAGCAGGGCATCGGCGAGTTCGCTCTGGTAGCGGAGTCGGTGATCATCGGTGGCGTACACGTCGATCGCCGTTCTCAGCTGGCGGATGACTTGCTGAACGACTCCGACGTCACCCTCGTGAGGCAGCCCCGCGAGCACTAGCTTGAGGTAATCCGCAGTTCCGATCTCGGCATCGCGGGTCATGTCCCAGGTCGCCCCCCAGACCAAGGCGCGCGCCAGGGAATCGTCGAACTCGCCGATGCCCTCGATCGCGGTCCTGATGCTGGAATCGTCAAGGCGAACCTTGGCAAAGGTCAGGTCGCCATCATTGATCAGCAGCAGGTCCGCGCCCGCCTCGCCGCGAAGCTCCTCGACGTTCACTCCCGCGCCGACCAGGTCCAGCTCGACCTGCCGAGTTCGAGTCAGTCGCCCGTCTTGGCGCTGGTAGAGGCCAAGGGCAACGCGATGGTTCCGCAGCGTCTGCGCGACGCCCGCGGGGGAGCTCGGTGGTTCCTGGCGCAGGATCACCCGAACGTAATTGCCGTCGTCATCCACTTCGACCTCTGGCTTCAGCAGGTTGACGCCAGAGGTCTGGAGCCATTGCGCAGACCATGAATCCAACTCCCGGCCCGACGACTCGGTCAATGCGGTGAGGAGGTCGGAGAGCCGAGTGTTGCCCCACGCGTGCTTGTTGAAATAGCGACGCAGACCCTCAACGAACTCGTCCTCGCCGACCCACGCGACAAGTTGGCGCAGAGCTGCCGCGCCCTTCGCGTAGGTGATGCCGTCGAAGTTGACCCGGACTGCGTCGAGGTCAACCATGTCGGCGGCGATCGGGTGGGTCGAGGGCAACTGGTCTTGGCGGTACGCCCACGCCTTGCGCTGGTTGAGGAAGGTCGTCCAGGCCTCGGTGAATCTGGTCGCCTTGACGTTGGCAAAGTGGGATGCCCACTCAGCGAACGACTCGTTGAGCCACAGGTCGTCCCACCAGTGCATCGTCACCAAGTTGCCGAACCACATGTGTGC
>JAGNDY010000058.1 GCA_018003655.1 Candidatus Nanopelagicales bacterium | reverse complement strand
TCGAGAATGACAGTGTCCATTGGTCATCCCTTCGAGAATGACAGTACGGCCGCATAGACGCCCACCGCGACGATCACCGATCGAAGTGCCCAGCTCGGCAGACGCCTCGCGATGCCTCCCCCGGCAAAACCACCGACCAGCGTCCCGATGCAGATGACCAGTGCGGGCAGCCACACCACCCGACCAGCCAACGCGAACGTTGCGGCGGCGGCTCCGTTGGCCGCCGATGCGACGACGTTCTTCGCGGCATTGGCGTGGTGGATATCACCACCGTCAAGGGATCCGAGCGCGGCCAAATAGGCGATCCCCTGCCCCGCACCGAAGTAGCCCCCGTACACACCCACCGCACCGATCGCCGGGGTGACCGCCCGGTGGCTTCCCTTTGAGAGGTACTTGAGCAACACGGGCTGCACAGCGATCAGCAGACAAGCACTCAGGATCAACCACGGCACGACCGCGACGAAGACCCGCTCGGGCAACAACACCACCAGCGTCGCTCCCACCACTGCCCCGGCCCCAGTCGCCAGCGACCACTTGATCAGCGATTGCCGACGGCCTTTGAGGTTCGACCGGTACATCCACGCTCCCGAGAGGGACCCCGGCACCATCCCGAGGGAGTTGGTCGCGTTGGCGGCGACCGGTGGCAGCCCGACTGTGAGCAACACCGGATAGGTAATCAGCGTGCCGGAGCCGACCGCCGCGTTCAGGGCGCCCGCAACAAGGCCGGCAGCGCTGAGCGCCACCGCATCGGCAAGCATCACGCGCGAGAACCTCCTGCTTGGGTCGTCCAGAGTCGTCGACCGGATTGCGCCCGCGTCGCTCGTCGGCTTCGGCAAGTATCCTGCACTTCATGTCCGAACGCTCCACTTCAGCCGCGCCGCTGATTTCTGTGCTCGCTGAGCCGATCCCGCGCAGCGCCCTGCTCACGGCATGGTGGAACGGGTGGAGCCGCGGACTCGTTGCCCCCGATGACCTTGTTGACGCCATGGCGGCCTTCGGAACCCACCAAGTACGAACTCTGCCGGGCAAGTCCGTTCCACTGCTCGCCGGCCTCGCCGAGTGTGTCGCGCCGGGTACCGACGCCCGCGCCCGCGTTGCGCTTCCTCGCGCGGGCGATCTCGCCGGGCTGCCCGGGCCCGCACCGTTCAACCGGGAAGCGCTGGCTGCCGGGCAGGCGGTCATCTCGATGTCTGGAGCATGCGCACTCGTGCCGATCGGCCATGAGGAATTGACCACCTGGACCGTGATGCCGGTGGAATCCGACCGAACCACCGTCGTCCCGCTGGGACCAGAGGAAGCGTCTGAAGCGGTGCGTCAAGCCCTGCACGTCGCGACCACCGAGTTGGTGGCGATGGACCTCAGCGCCAACCGCGACACTGTGTCCGGCGCGCTCGATTCGCTCGATGATTCGCTACGACGCATTCGGTTTCCTCCCTACTTGCCGGGAGCCGCGATCCACACAGCACACACGGCTGCTCGGGTGCTGGTCACCGTCGCGATCGCGCAAGAAGATCCGGGTCATGCCACAAGTTCGCTGGTCGCACAGCGCCGCGCGGCGGTTCTCGCAAACCTTGCCCGAACCGCCCGGTATTGCCTGGCTGCCACCTGCAGCGCGCGATAGCGTCTAGCCAATGTCGCAGACACTCCTAGTCACCGTGACCGGCCCCGACCGTCCGGGTGTGACTACTCGTTTGCTCGCTGCGCTGTCGACGGCCGCCTTCCCGGTGGTCGACATCGAGCAGATCGTGGTTCGCGGCCAGCTGGTGCTCAGCCTCCTGTTGTCAACGGAAGGGGCCTCTGAGGAGCAATGTCAGCTCGCCAAAGATGCCGTCTGCGCGGCAGCGACCGAGTTGAACTTGCACTGCGAGATCCAGTCCGGTGCCGCAGAACAAGACGACCGGCGCCGTGGACGACTCATCGTCACCGTCATTGGAAATCCACTCGACCCTGGCGAACTGGCCGCGATTGCGGCTGCTGTCGCCGAGACTGGCGGCAACATTGATCGCATCGTGCGAGTTGCCTGCCGACCGGTGACCGCAATTGAACTCGAAGTCTCTGGCGCGGACCTGGCTCGACTGCGAGTGAATCTGACCTCGGTCGCGGTCGACGTGGGCGTCGATCTGTCGGTGCAGCAACCAGGCTTGGCGCGACGGGGCGCTCGACTGGTGGTGATGGACGTCGACTCAACCTTGATTCAGGACGAGGTCATTGAACTCATTGCCGCTCATGCTGGGTGTGCCGATCAGGTGGCCGAGGTCACTGAGCGAGCGATGGCCGGTGAGATCGATTTTGCTGAGTCGTTGGCCGAGCGCGTGGCGCTGCTGAAGGGCGTGCCGGAATCCGCACTCACGCAGGTGGGCCAGCAGGTCAGACTGACGCCGGGAGCGCGGACGCTCTGCCGAACCCTCAATAATCTCGGCTACCAGATCGCCCTCGTTTCCGGCGGCTTCCACGAGGTGGTCGATCCAATCGCGCACGAACTTGGCATCGACCATGTGCGTGCCAACCGGCTCGAGATCGTCGATGGGCTGCTGACTGGTCGAACGATCGGTCCGGTTGTGGATCGAGCGGGCAAGGCGGCGGCGCTCGACGAATTCGCGGCCGTGCACGGGGTGAGTCTGGAGCGCACCGTCGCGATCGGTGACGGAGCAAATGACCTCGACATGTTGGCCCGGGCCGGGTTGGGCATCGCCTTCAACGCCAAGCCGGTGGTGCGGGCTCAGGCTGACGTCGCGGTCAATGTCCCCTATCTGGACACGGTGCTCTTCCTACTGGGGATTCCACGCGAGGAGATAGAACTCGCGGATGCGGCTTCGCCTTCCTAACGCGGCGGGATGAAAACGTCCTGCAACCGCGCGCAGTTGCTGCCCCACTCCCGCCACGCCAGGTCCGAGGTCAGGACAGCGACGGCACTAGTGGGGAACTTGACTCGCAATTGACGCATCGCTCGTGACTCACCGGTGCCAGCCAACTCGGTGACCAAGTCTTCTACCGATGGGTTGTGACCCAGGAGCATGAGCGTCTGCGTTGCCTCTGGGGTCGTTCGGACGACGTCGAGCAGATCCCACCAGGTTGCCGCATAGAGTCCAGGTCGGAAGTCAACATCAGCCGGACGTCCAGCAAGCTCCGGTTCCACCAACTGCCAGGTCAGTCGTGTTCGGTTCGCCGACGAGACGACCGCCTGGTCGGGCGTACTCACCCGCTGAGAGATCCAACGGCCGGATGCTGGCGCATTGCGCCGACCCCTGGCCCCCAGCGGCCGATCGAAATCGCGAACTCCCATTGGCCACGCCGACTTGGCGTGACGCATCACGATCAGGACACGTTCCACGTACTTAGCCTGCCAGAATGCTCACGTGAGCGCAGAGCAGCAAACCGAAGACCCGTCCGGCGGTAGCGAGTACCCGCCAGACCGGATCGTGGCGTTCAGCGACGGGGTGGTCGCGATCGCCATCACCCTGCTGATCCTGCCGCTGGCGGGTATCACAATCCCCCAAAACGAGGGCACCGACCCGCTCGGGTTCTTGTGGCGGGAGAACAGCGGACTCATCACCAGCTTCCTGATCAGTTGGGCGGTCATCATGACGTTCTGGCTGGCCCACCACCGCGTCCTTGGGGTCGCGCGGGCAATCAACGGCTCGATCATCCGGTGGAACATTCTGTGGCTGTTCGCGATCGTTGTCTTCCCATTTCCAACCAGCCTGCTCAGCCAATCGAACATCGGCGCGCACGGCGAGCAACAGGTCGCGGCCTTTTACATCGGGACGATGTTCGTGATCAGTGGATCGCTGACCATGATCGGGCACCAGTTGCGAGTCAATCCCCAGCTGCGCGAGGTTGGCGTTCCGATCACCCCCGCCGCCGCGACGCGGGGGAAGTTGATGAGCATCTACCTCGGGGGGCTGTTCTTGGTGTCGCTGTTCACCGGCTACGCATTGTTCGGACTCGTGGGGCTCGGGCTCGTGCAACCGGCCACCGCCATCATCACGAAGCGCCAGAACGCCTCGCCGGCAACTCAGGTGTGATCTTCCATCCGGAACCCGAGCTTCAACGTCACCTGAAAGTGGTGCACGTCGCCGTCCTTGATGTATCCACGAACTCCGCTCACCTCGAACCAGTCCAGGTGTCGCATGGTCTGGGAAGCGCGTTTGATGCCATTGCGGATCGCCTCGTCGACCCCTTCGGTGGAGGTTCCCACGATCTCGCTCAATCCATACGTTCGGTCGGCCATCATTCCTCCAAAGATTCCTGACCCCGCGACTAGCCGCGAAGTTAGTTGAGGCTTACCGTAGTGGCATGCCGCGACGTGATGAGGTCTACCAGATCACGGGCGCACGCCAGGCGGCTTCTGTGGGTCGAGATTTCCGCACGCGACGCTACCTGATTTCGATGGCCATCCGGACTGCCTGTTTCCTCGGCGCCGTGTTCGTGGATGGCTGGATGCGCTGGGTGATGATCGCTGGCGCGATCCTGCTCCCCTACATCGCTGTGGTGATGGCGAACGACGCGACCGAGGAAGACACACAGGATCTAACGCCACCGCTGATCATCAAGGATGATGCCGCGCTCCCGCCCGGCCGTCCCGATCCATTCGTTGGCTGAGCGTTATTCTGCATCTGTGTTGCGCCTCTTTCGTCAACCACGCTGGATCGGGCTCGTCCTGCTCGTTCTACTGAGTGTGGTCGTCTGCTACTTCCTGGCCAGGTGGCAGTGGAGTAGGTACGAAGGGCGCGTACAAGCCAACTCCGTACAAGCACTCAACGACTCCCAGGCCGCCGTTCCCGTCGCGACGTTGATGACCAAGTCGACGACAGTTGACGACGCGACCAACTGGCGGCTTGTCACGGCCCGTGGCAAGTACGACACCGCCGCTGAGGTTTACGTTCGCCGGCGCCCCCTCGACAACACCATGGGGTTTTGGGTAGCAACACCGCTGGTCCTGGACACCGGCGAGGTGCTGGTCGTCAATCGAGGCTGGCTGCCCGCTGGCTCTGACTCGCTCGTAACACCCACTGCTCCTGCACCTCCGGCCGGGGAGGTCACCGTCACCGGACGCATCCAAGGTAGCCAGCAAAGTCCTGGCCCACGGCCCAGCGACGTCCCCACCGGCCAAGTGGCCAGTCTGGACACCAACAGCTTCGTGGATACCACTGGCAAGCCGGTCCTTCCCGGCTACATCAACCTGGTGTCCTCTGACCCTGCCCAAGCTGCGGGCCTGACGCCGATTCCGCTACCCGAGCGCGATACCGGGCCCCATCTGTCCTACACACTGCAGTGGATTGCGTTTGCGATCGTATTCGTCCTGGGACTCGGCTTGCTCATTCGACGAGAGTTGCAATATCGGCGTCAGGATGAAATTGACGCCCAAGAGGGTCAATCCGAACAGGGTTCGCAGGACTCAGAACCGTCTCGGGCAACACCATGAGGTCATGGATCTTGGGCTGACAGACCGCGTCTTCGTGGTGACCGGTGGGTCGCGCGGACTTGGCTTGGCTGGCGCCCAGGAGTTGGTGGCCAACGGAGCACGAGTGGTGATCGCTGCCCGCGACTCCCACCAGTTGGCCGAAGCGGTCAGCATCCTCGGTGGCCACGACAATGCCGTCGGACTGCCCGTGGATATGGCCGATCCGGCCGGAGCCGAGATACTCACAGCCGCAGCAGTGGCACGGTTTGGCCGCCTCGACGGAGCCCTGATCAGTGTCGGCGGTCCACCACCCGGTGGGGTGCTGACCATTACCGACGAACAATGGCAAGAAGCATTTCAATCAGTCGTGTTGGGATCGCTGCGGGTCGCACGCGCGGCCGCTCGCGCAATCTCTCGAGCCGAGCAGGGACCACTGGGAACGGGCGGGGCCATCCTGTTTCTGCTATCGACGTCGGTCCGAACGCCGCTACCGGGCCTCGCCATCTCAAACGTCTTACGACCTGGCCTAGCGGGTGCTGTCAAGGATTTGGCCGATACACTCGGTCCCCGCGGGGTGCGGGTCAACGCCGTGTTGCCCGGGCGCTTCGCGACGGATCGAGCATTCGCGCTGGACGCGTCGCTGGGGAGTCCCGCCCGGGTCCGTAGCCGCAACGAAGCGGAAATACCGCTGCAGCGGTACGGCGAACCGGCGGAGTTCGGAAGGACGGCAGCGTTCCTGCTCTCGCCGGCGGCCTCCTACGTGACCGGAGCCGCACTTGCCGTCGACGGCGGGTCCACCCGCGCGATCTGATCTGGCCGCACGTCAGCCTCCGACGAGGCGGGCGCCGCTGAACCATCCGCTTCGCGAAACTGCGTTCGGTAGAGCTCGGAGTACAAACCGCCAACAGCCATGAGTTGGGCGTGAGTTCCCCGTTGGGCGATCGAACCATTGCCAATAACCAAGATCTCGTCGGCGCTGCGGATCGTGGACAAGCGGTGAGCAACGACCACCGACGTGCGACCCTCAAGGGCCTTTGCCAACGCTCGTTGAACCGCCGCCTCACTCTCGCTGTCCAGATGCGCGGTCGCCTCGTCGAGCACCACGACCGACGGCGCCTTCAGTAGCAGCCTGGCAATCGCAATTCGCTGCTTCTCTCCGCCCGAGAGGCGGTGTCCGCGATCCCCCACGACGGTATCCAACCCCTCCGGCAACGATCGAATGAGCGAGGAGATCTGGGCATCGTCCAACGCTTGCCAGAGCTCAGCTTCAGTGGCCTGGGGTCGGGCGTAGAGCAAGTTATAGCGAATGGTGTCGTGGAACATATGCGCGTCCTGGGTGACTTCACCGATGGTCGCGTGGAGCGATTCCAAGGTGACATCGCGAACGTCCTGCCCGCCAACACGAACCGTGCCGGAGGTAGTGTCGTACAACCTCGCAATGAGCTGAGTGATCGTTGATTTGCCTGCCCCGCTAGGCCCCACCAGCGCGACCATCTGCCCTGGCCTCACCTCAAATGACACATCGTTGAGCACGGGATCGTCGCGGCGCGGGTTAGTTCGAGCGATCGATTCAAGCGAGGCCAGTGACACCTCCTCGGCAGACGGATAGCGGAAGCCGACATGGTCGAACCGCACCGATGCCAGCCCCGGTTCCAGCGACTTGGCATCGGGCTTCTCTTTTACCAACGGCGGCAGATCCAGCACCTCAAAAACGCGTTCGAAGCTCACCAGTGCGGTCATCACGTCGACGCGAACGTTGGACAGCGCGGTCAGCGGCCCATAGAGCATGGCGAGCAGCCCAGTCAGTGCGAGCAGCGTGCCCAGCGACATTTGCTGGCTGACGACCAAGTTGCCCCCAATGCCGTAGACCATCGCGGTTGCCAACGCAGCCACGAGGGTCAGGGCGGTGATGAAGTACCGGTTGGACATCGCGATCTTGACGCCGATGTCCCGAACGCGCCCCGACTTGGAACCGAAGGACGCGTCTTCGTCGGCGGGGCGACCGAATAGCTTGACGAGCAGCGCACCGGCAACGTTGAATCGCTCGGTCATCTGGGTGCCCATATCGGCGTTGAGCTGCATCTGCTCACGGGTCAATGCCTGCAAGCGCCGACCCATCCACTTGGCCGGCACCACGAAGATTGGCAACAGAACCAGCGACGCCAGCGTGATTTGCCAGGACAGCGCCATCATTGCTATGAGCACCGTGATGACGCTGATCGCGTTGCCCAACACACCGGACATGGTGGACGTGAACGCTTGCTGTGCGCCGATCACGTCGTTGTTCAGCCGGGAAACCAATGCCCCAGTCTGTGCCCTGGTGAAGAAGGCGATCGGTTGGCGCTGCACGTGTGAGAAGACCGCAGTACGCAAGTCGAAGATCAAGCCCTCACCGATGCGCGAGGACCAGTAGCGGCCTATCAGACCCAACGCGGCGTCCAGCAATGCTACGACGGCAACCGCGATGGCACACCAGGTCACGACAGCGGCGTTGCCGGGAGTGATTCCCTGATCAACCAGGCGTTTGAAAAGCAGCGGCTGCGCAATCACGAGCAGCGAATCGATGACCAACGTGACAACGAAGAGGGTGATGATCCTTTTGTAAGGGGTCGCGTAGCCCAGAATTCGCCGAACCGTCCCTTTTGCGAGCGCCCGATCCTTGACGGAAGGATCGCGTGTGAACGAGCGCAGCGTGCTCCACGGTCCAGAGGACATCGACACAGGGTTGCCTACCTAACAAGAGAAAGAAGCTGTCTCAAGCAACCAACGTGCCCGGCTGGTCCGACATTCCATGCCGCCAGCGATCAACCTGCACCGGTGGCCTCGTTTCACGAGTCCCGCACCACCGAGAGCACTTGCGTGGCCGAAAGCCCCCTTCGCGTTCTATTGGCCCTTGACTAGCGTCGCAAGTTCGGTGATTCGACGACGTTGCGCGTCGCGCTCCTGCTCACACTGCTGCGCGCGGGTGCGCAGGTCCGCATCGCGCAGCAACTTCTTCGTTTCGATCAGCGCATTCGGTGGCGCACTCAGCATCGACGCAACCAATGCCTCTGCGCGCTCGGCAAGCTCGGGAACAGGCGAACTGGCGACAGCGATCCCACTGGCGACGGCTTCCTCGGCACCCAACCAGCGGCCGGACGCGCAGATCTCCAGCGCTCTGGAGTACCCGACAGCCTGAATCAGTGGCTTGGTACCGCCAAGGTCGGGCACCAAACCGAGCTGGGTCTCTTTCATGCTCAGCTGAACATCCTCGGCGACGACCATCATGTCCGCGCCGAGGGCGAGCTGAAAGCCAGCCCCGATCGCGTACCCCTGAACTGCCGCCACGGTGATGGCGTCGAGTTCTCGCCAGCAGGTGAATGCGCGCTGATAGGTGGCGATGGTGTCACTGAAGTCTTGCGCTGATTGGTCGGCCAAGGTGAGCAGCGATTGCTCGCCGGGAATCCCCTGCGCGAACATGGCGCGGTCCAAACCGGCAGAAAAGGCAGACCCGGAGCCCTGCAAGATAACGGCCCGCGTCTCCGGACCGAAGCTGTTCGCCACGTCCACGAGCTCTCGCCAGAGCGCCGGGGTTTGCGAGTTGCGCGAGTCGGGCCGATCGATGGTGATTGTCACCACCGCACCGTCGCGATCGACGCGCAGCCCAGCCGGAGATCTCAAGGCAGCGTCACCGACCGCAACGCTTTGCGCGCCAGACACCTGGGGTGTCTACTTCTTTGCCTTGCTCTTCTTGCCGCGGGTTGCCCCGCCGCGCCCGCGCAGAGTTACGCCGGATTCCGACAGCACTCGATGAATGAACCCATACGAGCGGCCAGTGCCTTCTGCGAGTTCGCGAATACTTGCTCCGGAGTTGTACTTCTTCTTCAGATCGGCGGCGAGTTTGTCGCGTTCGCCTCCGGTGACTCGCCGACCTTTGGTTAGTTCAGCCACAATGTCCACCAGACTCTTCACTAGATTCTTCAGTTACGGAATCAGAAACTACCAACCCGATTATTCCTTAGAACTTGATCCTCGCAACAAATCACAGAATTTGGCGGCGATCAAGTGGTGAATTCAATCACCCCGGTTCGGGCAGTACCCAACCCCACGGGGTATCAGGCGAGAACGACGAGTTCCCGGTAGCTGTCATTCCACAGGTCTTCATCGCCGTCGGGCAGGAGCAGAACCTTCTCTGGCTCGAGGGCGTCAACGGCGCCCACGTCGTGGGTTACCAGCACTACCGCCCCGGGGTAGGTACTCAACGCGGAGAGGACCTGCTCGCGGCTGGCCGGGTCCAAGTTGTTTGTCGGCTCGTCCAGTAGCAAGAGGTTCGCGCCCGACACCACCAGCATTGCAAGGGCCAGCCTGGTTCGTTCACCACCGGACAGAGTGCCAGCCAATTGACTCACCCGATCGCCGGAGAACAGGAAGGATCCCAGCAAATCGCGAGCCTGTTGCTCGGACAATTCCACCGCACTTGCCTGAATGTTCTCCAGCAAGGAAGCCGACCGATTGAGGGTCTCGTGTTCCTGGGCGTAGTAACCGACTTTCAGACCGTGCCCGGGGTGAAGCTCACCTGCATCGCTGGTCTCGGCACCCGCGATGATGCGCAGCAACGTGGTCTTGCCAGCACCGTTGAGCCCAAGGATCACGACCCGGGCGCCGCGATCGATCGCCAAGTCGACGCCGGTGAATACCTCAAGGGAGCCGTAGGACTTGGCCAGACTCGTCGCTGTGAGCGGAACTTTCCCGCATGGCCTTGGGTCGGGAAACCGAAGTCTGGCAACCTTCTCCGACCGACGAAGCTCCGGCTGGCCGTCACGGAGTTTGTCTGCGCGTCGCAGCATTTGTTGCGCCGCGCGAGCCTTCGTGGCCTTTGCCCGCATCTTCTCGGCCTGGGCGGTGAGCGTCGCAGCGGTCTTGTCGGCATTCGCACGTTCCCGGCGACGCCGCCGCTCGTCGGTTTCTCTGGCTTTGAGGTAATCGTGCCAACCGAGGTTGTAGTGATCGAGGACCAACCGATCCGCATCCAGGAAGGCCACCTTGTTGACCACGTCGGCGAGCAGGTCCACGTCGTGACTGATGACTACCAGCCCGCCGGTGTGGGCCTGCAGGAATCCGCGCAGCCAACTGATCGAATCGGCGTCCAGGTGGTTCGTTGGCTCATCGAGCAGGAGGGTTGATTGTTCGGCAAAGAGCAGCCGTGCGAGCTCAACCCGACGACGTTGACCGCCCGAAAGATCGCCGAGTCGCGACGCCATCATCCGATCGTCAATCCCAAGCCCGGCCGCGACCGCCGCAGCTTCAGCCGTTCCGCCATATCCCCCGGCCGAGACGAATTCCTGTTCCGCGCGTTCATACCGGCGCATGGCCTTGTCTCGCGTCGCATCGTCGGCGCTTGCCATCGCCTTCTCGGCGGCACGCATCCGCAACTCGATCTGGTCCAGGTCCCGTGCTGAGAGCAGCCGTGCACGGACCGACTGGTCGGGGTCCGCCGCCTCGGGGTCTTGAGCCAGATAACCGACGCTGCCTGTCCGGGAGACCTCTCCGCCGGCTGGGGCGGTCTCACCGGCTAATACCCGCATGAGAGTCGTCTTACCCGCACCGTTGCGCCCAACCAATCCAATGCGGTCATTGGTCTGTACTTGCAGGATTGCCTCGTCTACGAGCAACCTGGCTCCGGCGCGAAGTTCAATGTCCCTGGCAGTAATCACAACCTGCCCAGCTTAGACGCCAGGCGTTTCACACGTTGAAGCCGAGAGCACGCAGCATCTCGCGACCCTCGTCAGTGATCTTGTCCGGTCCCCACGGCGGCATCCACACCCAGTTGATGCGGAAGTCGTCCACCACACCGTCGAGGGAGGCCCGCGTTTGGTCCTCGATCTCGTCGGTCAGTGGACAGGCAGCGGATGTCAGGGTCATGTCGAGCGTGGCGGTGTTGTCGCTATCCACGGTCACGCCGTAGATGAGCCCCAGGTCGACCACATTGATGCCGAGTTCGGGGTCGACAACATCTTTCAGGGCCTCGAAGACCTCATCCTCAGACGCAACCTTGACGTCGCTGGTGGCGGTCTCGGTCGTCGTATTAGTGGTGTCCATGTGTGCCTCGCTCATTCGTTGTCACCTGCTCGCGCCGCCGCAGCTTGCAGCGCGGCGTCCTTGAATGCCATCCAGCCCAGCAGCGCGCATTTGATTCGTGCTGGGTACTTCGCTACTCCTTCGAACGCGATCGCATCCCCTAGCAATTCCTCGTTCGGCTCGACCGACTCGGTCGCGCTCTTCATGAGCGCGGAGAATTCATCCAGGGTGGCGAGTGCCTCGTCGAGAGCGAGTCCGGAAACCTGATCGTGCATCACACTCGCAGACGCTTGTGAGATGGAACAACCCTGCCCATCGAAGGACACCTCATCGATCGTTGGACCGCCGGGATCGCCGGCCAGTCGAACCCGCAAGGTGATTTCATCACCGCAGGTCGGATTGACGTGGTGAACCTCCGAATCAAACGGTTCCCGCAGACCCTTCCCATGCGGACGCCGGTAATGATCCAGGATCACCTCTTGGTACATCTGTTCGAGATCCATCAGCCACGCGTCCCAAAGAAGTCTTGTGCCGCAACGACTGCTTCGCTCAACGCATCAATCTCATCCGTGGTGTTGTAAATCCCGAACGATGCCCGGACGGTTGCTGCAACGCCATAGCGGCGGCAGGTCGGAGCGGCGCAGTGGTGACCGACTCGGACAGCCACACCGCGATCGTCGAGCACCTGGCCGACGTCGTGTGGATGGATCCCGTCCACTTCGAACGAGATCGCCCCACCCCGGTCGACGTTGTCCGTCGGCCCGACGATTCGCACGCCGTCGATCGCCGCAAGCGCGGACAACGCGTAGCCAGTCAGCTCGTGCTCGTAGTTCTCGACGTTGGCCATGCCGATGTCGGTCAAATAGTCGACGGCGGCGGCGAGCCCAACCGCTTGGGCGGTCATTGGCACACCGGCTTCGAAACGTTGAGGGGGCCGTGCGTAGGTGCTGCCTGCCATCGTGACCTTTTCGATCATTGAGCCACCGGAGATGAACGGCGGCATCGCGGCCAAGACCTCGCTGCGGCCCCACAGGCATCCGATGCCCGTCGGACCCAGCATCTTGTGCCCGCTCCATGCAACCAGGTCTGCCCCAAGGGTCTGCACATCAACAGGCATGTGCGGAATCGACTGGCAGCCGTCGACGACGAACAGGCTGTCGACCTCAGCCGCCCAAGCGCCAATCCGCGCAACATCGTTGACGGTTCCCAGAATGTTCGACTGATGGACCACCGCGACGCACTTTGTCCGGGGGGTAATGAGCTCGGCGGCATTGGACAAATCAAGGCGGCCGTCGTCAGTTAAACCAAACCAGCGAAGGGTCGCACCTGTCTTGGCACACAGTTCCTGCCACGGAACCAGATTTGCGTGATGCTCCATTTCGGTAACGACGATCTCGTCACCGGGGCGCAGCAGAAACCGCTCGCTGCCATCGGTAAGTGGCGCGCCCGCGGCCACCTTCGCCGTGGAATTCGAGAATGCATAGGCCGCCAGGTTCAACGCCTCAGTGGCATTCTTGGTGAACACCAGGTCGTTCGGCTCGCCGCCCACGAAGCCAGCGATCCGACGGCGAGCTGACTCGTACGCATCCGTCGCCTCCTCGGCAAGCTGGTGCGCCCCACGGTGGACCGCAGCGTTGCGGTTTTCGTAGAAATCACGCTCGGCATCCAGCACGGCCGTTGGCTTCTGGGAGGTCGCGGCCGTATCCAGGTACCGCAGTTGCTTGCCGTTGCGCACGGTGCGACTCAGGATCGGGAAGTCCTTCCTGATCCTGGCGACGTCGACCTCAGAAATGCTCATGGGTCAGGTGGCTGCCTTCGCCGGGATGAACTGCTCATAGCCGTCAGCGTCGATTTGCTCAGCAAGTTCCGGGCCGCCACTGGCGACGATTCGACCGTCCACGAACACGTGCACGAACTCGGCTGGGATTTGCTTGAGCAGCCGGGTCGTGTGCGTGATGAGCAACAGGCCGGTGTCCAGCTGCTCGCGGACGCGATTGACGCCTTCGCCGACAACCTTGAGTGCGTCGACATCCAGGCCTGAATCGGTCTCGTCCAAAACCGCGATCTTGGGTTTGAGTAGTTCCATCTGCAAGATCTCGTGTCGCTTGCGCTCCCCGCCGGAGAAACCTTCGTTGACATTGCGGGAGGCAAAAGTCGGGTCGACCTGAAGCGAACCCATCGCCTCCTTCATCTCACCCATCCA
>JAGNDY010000057.1 GCA_018003655.1 Candidatus Nanopelagicales bacterium | reverse complement strand
GTGACTTCCTCGACGATCTGCTCAAGATGCTGCCGGAGGTTGGTCGCGGCGCGCAGTTGGAGGAGGGCCCGCACCGGGTTGCCCTACTTGGCCGGCCCAACGTCGGCAAATCCAGCTTGCTGAACCGTCTGGCCGGCTCGAATCGCTCGGTGGTTGATTCGGTAGCGGGGACGACTGTTGACCCAGTGGACGAGATGGTCACGATCGCCGGGACGCAGTGGCGCTTTGTCGATACGGCCGGAATCAGGCGCCGGGTAAAGACCGCCTCCGGACCGGAGTGGTTCGCCAGCCTGCGTACTCAAACCGCCATGGAGCGGGCAGAAGTGTGCGTTGTGTTGATCGACGCGAGCGAGCCGCTCGGTGAACAGGATGTGCGGATTGTGCGGATGGCGGTCGAGGCCGGTCGCGCGTTGGTGTTGGCGATGAACAAGTGGGACTTGGTGGACGAGGATCGCCGACATGACCTGGATCGCGAGTACGACCGGGAACTCGCGCACGTGGCTTGGGCGCCGAGGGTCAACATCTCGGCCGCAACGGGCCGACACGTCGACAAGATTTCCCTAGCGCTGACGACGTCTTTGACCGGTTGGTGTCAACGAATCTCGACTGGCAAGCTCAACCAGTTCCTTACCGAAATCGCGGCAGCCCATCCCCACCCGGTCCGTGGCGGCAAACAGCCCCGGATCCTGTTTGCGACCCAACCAGCAACTGAGCCACCGACCTTCGTTCTGTTCACCACCGGGTTTCTTGAGCAGAACTACCGACGCTTCATTGAGCGTCGGCTCAGGGAAGAGTTCGGCTTTGTCGGCAGCCCGATCCGTATTGACATGCGCATTCGCGAGAAGCGCGGTCGGCGCTAGCTAGCACCTGCGAACCCAGCGATCTGTGCCAACGCTGACTCGATTGCGATGAGGTCCGCCGTTCGGCCGGCTGCCGTGAAACGTTGAATGAAATCCGCGCCGACGGGTGCCGCGTGCTCCTGTAGGTACCGCCCAACTGCAGCGGTTTCGTTGGGGTTTGACGTCAACTGCAGCGCCTGTGCCGGATTGAGTTCGCAGCTGGCGAGAGCCGGCGCGCCGCATCCAGAAACCAACGTCAGGTGCGACTCGACGTAGTTGGGGTCGTCCTGCACGCCTTGGAGGATCTTGAGGTGAAGGTTCGGGTACTCGGGATGGGTCCCGGTCAATTTGGTGGTGACCTGGCCGGGATGCTCCTCGATCGGATCCCAGCTGAACGCGACCTGCTGTCGAACCTGGTCGATGAACAGGGCTGTGTCGCTCATGGCTACCTCCAATGCTGAGACGTGAAATCTACCCTGCAAGGGCAGCGAGTTGACAGCGGCGCAGGGCAGGTAGGGTTTGCTCGGCACCCACGGGTGTTGAACGGGCTGTGGCGCAGCTTGGTAGCGCACTTGACTGGGGGTCAAGGGGTCGCAGGTTCAAATCCTGTCAGCCCGACATAGTGTTTTCGCAGGTCAGATGCGTCCACACGAGTATCTGCCAGTCCAACGCGCCGGACGGGGCGTCCGTAGTGTCGCGCACTTGGTATGAAGCGGCGTTTCCGTTGTCGCTCGATGGGCTGAAGTTGCCCAACCCCGACTGTCACAGATGTGGGTGCTGATTGACCATCCACTGTCTGCAACGGGTACTCGCGTTCGAACTTGAGATGGGCGAGGCATCGGCGGATTGCGGACTCAAAAAGAGTCGTGGAGGTCGGCGCAGTTTCTGGCGGTTCTTGGCGAGTTGCTAGCTTTGGCTACGTGATCCTCGGCGTTGTGAATGCAGTCCGAGCAGCTATCTCAGGGCACCCAGTCGGTGGGATCGCCAACTTCGACACTTGGATGTGACTCGCTCATGGCATCAGCCGTCAAGGTAAATGTTGACAACTTTGTACGTGCGGAGACGAATAGGATGATGTCCGACCTGATGGCACGTGGCGGCGGGATCAATCACTTCCAGCATGTCCGCGTCCCCACCCCGTTGGATGAACAGACTGTCGTCCGAATGAATCGTGACACGCTGTACAGCTTCGCGATCGTGGATTTGGCCGAAGATGCTGTTCTCACGATCCCCGATGCGGGCGGCCGCTACATCTCAGTTGAAGTCATCAACCAGGACCACTACGCCAACGCGGTGCTACACGAGGCTGGCGATCACAGCCTCAGCATCACGGACCATGAAACGCGCTATGTGGCGCTAGCGGTACGCGTCCTTGCCGATCCCGCGAACCCGGCAGATGTCAGCGCCGCCAACGCCGTTCAGGATGGTCTGCAGCTGACGGCCGAATCGGCCGTACCGTTGGAAATGCCGAACTACGACTCGCAGTCATTCAACGAAGTGCGCGACGCCCTGATCTCGCTGGGTCGTACCGTGGGTGGGGCTTCGAAGATGTTCGGCCGTCGTGAAGATGTTGAGTCAGTCCGTCATCTCATCGGGACAGCGATCGGCTGGGGCGGTCTCCCAGAGCGTGAAGCGATCTACGCAACGGTGGATCCGGGTCTACCGGTCGGCGAGTACCGGATCACGGTCGGTGAGGTCCCAGTGGATGCCTTCTGGTCCATCTCCTTGTACAACGCGAAGGGCTTTCTTGAGGAGGGGACCGATGGCGGCTGCAGTGTGAACCAGCTGACGGCGGTTCCTGAGGCGGATGGGACGGTAATCGTTCACTTTGGGGGTTGCGCGGATGGTCGGTCGAACTGCCTCGAGCTGATGGACGGTTGGAATTACACCGTGCGGCTTTACCGGCCAAGGCCGGAGGTTCTCGACGGAACGTGGACGTTCCCTTCAATCGAACCGGTGAGTTAGTGGTTTCGGGTCTGCCTGTCGATTGCCGCGGCCGCGCCCTGGTTGTTTGACGGGGCTTCGATTCATGGGGTCGTTGCAACACCTGATCGTTTGGTGAGGTGGTTGTGATGCCCATCATGGTGGGGAAGTGAGGTTCCCTGAGAAAGCAGACACCCTCCGTAGAAGTCGCCGGTCAACCAGCACTGATGGAGCCCGTGCCACTGGGGCTCACACCCTGTCTACTGGTCCAGGTTCCGGTGAGCTCGCACCGGACGCAGAAGTACTTCCTTCCGATACGCGCTCCACCTTTGACCCACAGCGGCGGGATGCCGTTTCAGCGGGGTAGCAGAGGATCTCGGATCTGTCTTCCCGTTGCGATCTACAAAGCCAGTACATGCCCGGTGCGCGGGGGCGCGGTTCCGTCGAGAACGTCGAGCCACGCGGCTTTGATCGCTTCCGGACCTCGGCCAACCACGACGTCGACCCACTCCCGAGCGTGTGGAACAAACTCGCTCCACGCATCTGCGAGCTTCTGATCCAGCCCAGCACGTCCCCAGTCGGCCGTGCGCTTGCGAATCTGATCGGGGGCGAAGAAGACCGTGGCTCGAGGATTGCCGAGAGCGTCGGGACCGGCTGACTCCTGGTGGGTCACGCCAACGATCACCTCGCGGACCAAACGTTCGCCCAAGTGATCGCGCAGCGCGCCCAATGTGCCGCGGCTACCCGCGAAGTCGATGTAGGCCGTTGGCATGTCGGCGAGCTGATCAATGTCGTCGTAGGAGACGACTGCGTCATAGCAGCCCAGGCCCTCGGTGAATCCGACATTGCGTGCCGACGTGAGCCCCACGATGTCGCGGCCCTGGTCTTTCAACATCGCTGCCGTGCCGTACGCGGTCTTGCTCGACGCCGACGAGAAGACGATCTGAGCAGCGTCGTAAAAACCTTTGTCGACTACCTGATCCGCCAGCATGAATGAGGTCCAGAACAGTGGGCGAAACAGAATGTGGAGGTCCTCGTCGGCGGCGCTGTAAGACGGATCCGTGCTCGTCAATGCATAGGCATTGTAGGGCGATGGTAAGTCGGCACGGTGGGCACTAACGTCGTTGAAACCACGCTCGTCTATCCGACCTGTCTTCACGATCAGGTGGCTCGCGGTCGGGAGGTATCCGTAGACCCGTGAACCGACTTCCACTCCGACGGTATTGGAGGCTTCGACGCTCGCGAATCCCCAGACGGGCACGATCCCAAGCCCGGGTTCCGTTGGGAAGAAGTCCCAATAGCGAAAGGCAGTCGCTCCGAGCACCGCGTACGTGACGTTGTTAGTTGTGAGCCCAACTCGATCAACCTTGAGCAGAACCTCGCCATCAGCGAGTTCTGGAAGCTCGGTCGCCAACATGGTCGTCGCAGCCAGGTCATCGCGCTTCACTGCGAACGTCCAAGATTCAGTCATGCCTCAACATAGCGCGCGGCCTGGAGCTGGCGGAAATTGTTCCGCAGTTCGTCCATCCCGCTCCCATCAGGGCAGCGCGACCTGGACGTCGCCATCGGCTACTCGGACGGCGAAAGTCATGACCGGACTGGTGGCGGGTGGATTGAGTACAGCGCCGCTTCGCAGGTCAAACCGTGACCCGTGCAGCCAGCACTCGATCGCGCAGGCATCGACCTCGCCCTCCGAGAGCGGGACTTCGGCGTGGGTGCACTCGTCGTTGATGGCGAAGACCTCCTCGCAGGTGCGCACAAGACACACCACGACGCCATCTAGCTCGACGGAGATCGGAGCATCAACTGGCAAACGATCAAACTGGTACGCGCTGATCCACCTCACATCGCGTGATTATGCCAGCGGCGTACCGGAAAATTCGCGCGTCGCAGGACCAGATCGGTCTGCGCAGAGAATTTGGGGGTCTCGCACAGGTAGTGCGCAACGGTAGCGCGTTTGTGAAGTTCGGCTAGCTGACCTGTGTACTGGGTCTCACCGAATCGCCGGGCTGGCTATCACTGGTAGAGCCGGAAAGCCGCCTGCCATTCGAAGGCGCCGAGCGCCACTACTTCAGGCATGAAGCAGATCAGCTATCACCTGAGCATGGCTGATGTCGATTCGTTTGGTAGCGGTCAGCAACGTGAGTGTGTGATTCTCGGCCAATGCGCGCAAATGATCGAGCGCCGCAGCCCTTTCCGGGGCTTGCAGTTCGACCTGATAGCGGTCGACGAACTCGGTGAACAATGCCGGCTCGTGCTTGTACCAGGTCCGCAACTCGGTGGAGGGTGCTATCTGCTTGCACCATTCGTCAAGGCGTGCGGCTGTTCTTGTCATTCCACGCGGCCAAATGCGATCCACCAGGATCCTCAACCCATCCTGCGAATCAGATCCTTCATAGATCCTCTGTACCCGAACAGTCGACTTGGTGGACACCATGGACGCCTCCTCTATCCGGCGCTATTGCCTTGCCCTTGCTCGGCGACAGCCTCGCCGACACTCAGCTGCGACCGGGAGCCAGTCGCCACGCTCGGCGATGCCAATACGTGCCGGGCGTACATTCTGATCACCTCGGTGGTGTTGTTGGATTGAGTCGAGCCCGAACGGTCAGTGCTTACCACCGTCTCACCACGAGTTGCAGCAGGCTGGCGCAGGTAGTCCGGAACTCGCGAGCAAGTGAGTTCAGAGACTCTCCAGCTTCGTGCCGAAGGCGTAGCTGATCAACCTGCTCGCTGGTCAGCAACGTCGCATTGGACGATGCATCGGCTGCTGGGTCTTCGACGCCTGAGACAACGCCGTCCAGCCGTCGATGGTTCGCCTGGTCCCGCGTCGTCTCTCGAGTCAGGCGGTCCAGACTCGTGCGTGTTGGATCGATCATGACGCTCTCCTTTCATCGATGCGCACGCTTTCCGAACGCAGTGGACCGGGGGTGCAGATCTGGTTGTTAGTAGTACTCGCCGGGGTCGTCCGCGGTGGGCTCTGCACCGCCGGTGGCTGATGTCCCGCGCGGGCGTGGTGTGGGTTGCTTGAACCTCATGCCGTGTGGCATCCCACCGTTGTGTGCGCCGTAGGGGCTGCCGTGATCGGCGAATGCGGCCCGGGCATACACCAACGTCCACGGCCCGAACGTCACGCGGTCGCCGCTGTGCAAGCTTTGACCCGCGCTGTAGCGTCCGTCAACTCGGCTGGACCGATCAGCGCTAGTGTCGAAAATCCGGTACTCGTCAAATTCATCGCGAAGCACTTCTGCCTGATGCGCTGCAATGCCCGGCAGTACGACATCACATGTGGGGTCGCTGCCTACCGTTGTGTTGCCCGGGCGGAGCTGAAAAGCAACTGGGACCGTTGATCCCCCTAACCAGGCGTTGATATCAATGCTGTCATCGAAGAGTGCAATGAAGCGGGGATTGCCACCGCCGTGAACATCGTGTGTGGTGCCGCCCGGGTGTCTCTGGATGACTGAAGGGTCCGGTTCCACCGTTGAGTGCCGGACCGCAGTCGTCGCGATATCGATGGCCGAGTCTGCTCCTTGCGAGGTATTGCCACGTCCTGTCATCTTGTCCTCCCCAACTAGTGTTCAAATGTCTGCGTTGTCGAAAGTCAATACACAGGCTCCGGGTTCAGCGAAAGGTTCTAGGTCGGCGCGCACGTGGTCGGCGCCGAGCTGAGTGAGGGTTCCTCGCACTAGGCCGAGATGGACGTCGCACACAACATCGGGGTTGCCTTTGGCAACATCGAGTAGTGGACATCGATGCAGCCGGTACGTGCTCTTGCCACCCGCGACGTGGGCAAGGTGAGCTTCGAAGCCGAACTGATCAAGCCTCTCAACTGCCACCTCGACAGGGTTGCCAGTTTCACTGGTGACCGGCGACGAGGCACTATCGAAGGACTGCGCCCAGTCAGCCCCAATGAATCTCGCGGTTGCCACTGGATCTGAGCTCGTGCGCTGGATGTGCGCCGACAGCGCCCCCGCGAACCCGCCTAGGCCGCGAACCCGCCGATCCGGTTCGGAGAGCTGTGGCACTGCCCGGTAGCGGAGCGCTGGGCGCCCACGCCCCTGTGGATGAGAGCTGAAACGTTCAGCCAGGCCCCGCGCAACCAAGGCTTCGAGATGGAGCCGGGCGGTGTTTGTGTGCAGATCAAGACTTCGTCCGACCTCAGCACTTGTGGGCGGGTTCGACCTGCGTTGCAAGTCCTCAAGTGCGCGTGCGCGTTCAGCCGACATGACATCGCCGCGAGCTTCGCCACGCACCGGCGCCGGACCCAAAGTATTATTCACAGTCATCACTGTATTAAATACGCCAACAGCCCGCAATAGGCAAGCACACTTCATTTCAGCTTGCCGGTATAGAAGGCGCAATCGATCCCGCGAGCCGTCCGCACCGCGTGCGACACTGGGCGAGTGTTTGACTGCGGGAAACTGGCACCGCACCGCGCGACACATCGGCGTGAGTCGTTCGCCATCGCTGTTACCGCCGTCGCGTTGTTAGCGCTGGCAGCGTGTGGAAGTCCCGCCGCAGATTCTGGCAATCCGAGCACCCCCGCCAGTGCGGCCACCTCCGGCGACTTCGGGCGAATGGTGACCGTAGGTGGTGGTCGCAGCGTCTACCTGGAATGCCGGGGCACCGGATCTCCGACCGTCGTTCTCGTGTCCGGCACGGGCGGCGCGGCTGACGAGTGGACCGATGCCGTCGACCCCGCCGATCCCGCGGCCGGTCCGAAGCCGAGTGCGTCCGCGGTCCTTCCGACCGTCTCCTCGTTTGCGCGAGTGTGCGCATATGACCGTCCCGGTACCAGGCTGGAAAACGGTGCGCTGAGCCCCTCGACGCAAGTCCAACAGCCCACAACCGCCCAGGACGGCGTCAACGACCTACGGGCGGTGTTGGCTGCGGCTGATGAACGTGCGCCGTATGTGCTGGTCGGAGCGTCGTGGGGCGCGATGATCGTTGCCTTGTACGCGCGCACTCACTCTGCCCAGGTTTCTGGACTGGTCACCGTCGACGGCGCTTCGCAGTTTCTCAAGAACACCTTCACCCCGGCGCAGTGGTCAGATTGGATGGACAAGGTTGAAGCGATGAAATCGGTAAAGGGTTCTGAGGTGCCCGACTACGAATCCAGCATCCGCGAGATTCGAGCCGCCCCGCCGATGCCGCACCTCGTGCCTGCAGCCGTGCTCACCTCAGATCACCCGTGGGATCTTCAGGTCGGAAGCAGTGGGTCGACCTGGCCCGCGTGGCTTGCCGCCCAGAACCGCCTCGCCGCGCAACTGCATGCTCGTCACATCAACGACACCGATAGCGGACACGGAATCGGTGTCGAGCAACCGCAACTGGTGACGAGTGCAATTCGCGAGGTAGTCGACCAGGCGCGGGAATAGATTCAGCCCGCACGCACGCTTGGAGTTCTACCGTTCGAAACGACAACGTGCAGGAACGAATCAACCAGCCGCAGGCGGAGCATTTTCGGGAGTCACTGCCTTGGCAAATCCGCTGAAGATCGCCGAGCTCGAGTCAGGTGCCGACCCGTCTTTACCCGACGCCCCCGCACCCGGATTGGCAACGACCGTGATCGCCAACTTCTCAGCGGGCAGATAGCCGGTTGTAGCTCCCGAGCCATAGAAGTTCTTGGTTTGACTGAGCCACGGACCCATGATGAGAATCCCAAGACCGTAGTTTCGGGCCGAGGTGAGTGGCTGGCAAACCGGGCACCGGCCGGAGGGATCGCGCGACCCGAAGCCAGCGAGGTTCGGACCCGTTTGGGCCGCGTACATCTCCGGGGATACCTGCGACCCCGAACCAACGATCTCCATGGACGTGGTCATGTCGTAAATGTCGGTGGTCTGCACCGCACCCTCGGCAGTTGTCCACGAAGGGTTCCAGAACGTCGAGTCCTCCATAAACGGCGTCTTCGCGGAGATGCCAAGGAACTCCCGGCGTTCGGCTGTGTAGGAGTGCAGAACCGGTTCGGGAATCGCGGGAGTGTCTGAATTGCTACTAGTACTTGTCAGGTTCATTGGGGCGAGGACGTAATCGTTGAGAACCTCTGACGTCGGCTTCCCCGTGATCTTCTCGAGTAACTCGCCCAAGATGATGTAGTTCGTGTGTGAGTAGCCCCAGTTCGTACCAGGTTCAAAGTTCATTGGCGCAGCCAAACCGATGGACATCAGTTCGTCGTTGGTCCACTGCCGGAACGGATCCTTCTCCACGCCGTGAAGCACCTTGGGTTGGTACACATAGTCGGCGTAACCGGACGTCATGTTGAGCAGATTCTTGATCGTGACCTTGTTAGCCCTCGGAAGATCCGGCATCCACTTTTCTACCGGGTCGTCCAGGCTGACAAGCCCCTGATCCACCATTCGCACGAACGCCTGGCCAATGTAGGTGAATGCCATCGCGCCATTTCGATACCGCATCTGCGGAGTGGCCGGGACACCTGTCATCGATTCGCCCGCAGCGCCGGTATACAGATCGGTTCCGTCTTTGACAACGCGAACAACAATCGACTGAAGGTTGTACTTCTTCAGAGATTCCTTCGCCAGCGACGCGAGCGCGGCAGCCGTCGCCGGGTCGCCGCTGGTGACTGAACGCGGCGAGGTCTCATCACCGCTGGTTGCGGACGAGCACCCTGCAATCAGGAGGGTCGACGTTGTGAGGACTGCAAGTCCCATTGTCGTGCGCGTCCTGGTGGCGATGGCGTGATCCCTTCAACTCCGAAACCGCCAGCGTAGCGAGCGCATCTGTCTAGGTTTCCGTTGGCTCGCGCCAGCGTTAAGAGCAAAGACTCATGACGTCATAAAGGCGCAAGACCGCCAGCCGAAGGGGATGGTCGCAAGTGGTGATGAAGCGCCTGGAGGGGCGCTGGAGAGCATGCAGGGCAGGTGGAAGAACCCCGTATCGCGAATGGGGTGGTACAGGAAAACAAAGAAAGCATTGCTGCCCTTCCGGAAGACTAATCAGTCAGGCCCAGCGAGACCGCGGCGCTCAGTGCTTGCGTTATGAGGACGTCAAGGCGCTCGTGGCCGTCGTCGTCCTGCCAACTATCGAGCGCGACATCGAGGGCGGCGAGGCAGGTTGCCGCGATGACGGTGTCGGTTGTCGTCGCCTGTGATCGTCCGTTCGTTGCGGCGATGGCGGCCGCGAGGTCCCGGCGGGCGATACGGTCCTGTTCAGCCGCGGCCGCCCAGATCGACGGCACGGAGTAGACGAGTTTGAGCCGACGCAGGAAGAGGTTCTGATCCGTTCGGTCCACCAACGTCGCAATCATGGCGTCGCGGAAGGCGTTCACGATTGGCTCACGTGGCAATCGTCGCGCCAACTCTGCGTCGATAGCAGAATCCTGCTCATCCCAAAGGATGAGATTCTCCTTAGTTCGAAACTGGCGATAAATCGTCGACACCGACACGCCGCTGATTTGGGCGACCATTTCGATGGTCGTGTTGTCGAAGCCGTGAACCTCCATCTGCGTGACAGCAGTCGCCTGCGTCAGTCGCATCGTTGCGAGGCGGTTGCGCTGACGGAGTGGGAGTTGCTCCAGCATGCTGAATATCCTACGGCGCATCGGCGGGAATGAAAGTGGCTTTACAAATGATAGTCACTATCAGTATTCTTGTAGAATGGCACCCATCAAGCAGAAGACCGACGCTCCGCCGGCGCCGGGCAAGTCCGCGGCCGCGTTCCTTATGGACGAACTCATCGTCGATATCGCGATCACCGTCGTGATTGTTGCGGCAGTGGTGCTGTTCTTAGGCGAGCCACTGGTGGACGTGTTGACCGGCTGGATCTTCATCGTTCTCGTGTCGGGCAGTCTCATCCACTTGGTGTACAAGTACATAAGTCGTCGGGCCAAAGCCAATCGCTGAGACAACGTCGGCGTTAGCTGACACCAAACCCTCGACCGGCCGAATCGCCGGGCTCGACGTTGCCCGAGCATTCGCTGTCATTGGCATGGTGCTGGTGAATTTCAAGATCACAATGGGTGCCGAAGAGAGTGGCTCCGCACAGTTGCGGGCTTTCGCGGCACTGTTCGATGGACGGGCCTCGGCTACGTTCGTCATCCTCGCCGGTATCGGGACGAGCCTTGGGTCCCGGCGCGCTCGGGAGAGTTGCGATCCGGAGCTACGGCGACGCGCACGGGTCGTGCTGGCAAAGCGCGCATTGTTTCTGTTCGTGATCGGTTGGGCCTTCTTCCCCATCTGGCCCGCTGACATCCTGCACTACTACGGCGTCTACCTGGCTATCGGAGCACTTGTGCTCTTCGCTTCAAACCGATGGCTGTGGAGCCTGGCCGCAGCGGCCGTGGTCATCTCCCTGATCTTCATCGTCACCTTCGACTTCTTTGCCAATTGGGATCTAACGTCCTACTTGTATCGAGGTCTCGGCACCCCCACTGGGTTCCTACGCAACTTGTTCTTCGACGGCTTCCACCCGGTGTTCCCGTGGATCGCGTTCTATCTGTTCGGCATGTGGTTTGGACGCACCGACCTGCGCGATCGGGTATGGCGGATGAAGCTGACGGTTGTCGCTGCTGTCTCTGTCGTGGTCACGGAGGCATTGGCCTGGGCCCTATTGGGTCCCAAGGGAGGCAGTTTTACAGGCATCGATGGCCAGAGTTGGCGCTGGCTGTTCTCGGTCGAGCCGATCCCACCGCTTCCGCTGTACCTGGTCGCCGGAGCCGGAACCGCCGTGCTCGTCATCTGCGGCTCGATCTGGTTGACCGAGCATTTGCCAGCACCAGTAATGGAGCCGCTGGTCTCCACCGGGCAACTAGCCTTGAGCATCTACTTGGCGCATATCCTGGTCGGCATGGGCGTGTTGGAGACGTTTGGACGCCTTGAGAACCAGAGCCTTGCTTGGGCCATCGTCACCAGCGCACTGTTTAGCTTGATTGCGATCGCGTTCGCCTGGGCGTGGCGACGACGATTCCGCCGGGGACCGCTTGAGGCACTCATGCGGCGGGTGTCCGGATGACGCGAGCAATCACCGCACTGGTAGTTGCTGCCAGCACTGCGGCCATCACGCTGGTCATCATCGCGATCATCGTTGCCGTCAGCGGTGGCTCGCTCACGCAGACCCTTGCCCAGCCCACGGTCTGGCTCGTTGAGGGCGCGACGATTGCGCTGGCCGTGGTCGCGGTACTCACTCGACCCAGCGAAGACGACTTGGACCCGCCTCGACGAAGGCCAAGTGCGGTTCGTTTGGTGGCGACTCAGATGGCTTGGGCGATCCCGGCCGCAGTTCTCATTGGCGTGCTACTCGCCCTCGTGGTCGACGTTCCCATTTCATCAGTGCTCAGCAGTCCCCAGTTCCTGATCCCGGCCGCGATCGCGGTTGTTGTTGCGGGTCTTGAGGCTTGGCCCAACGACTAGGTGAGTTGGCATCGACTCCCTCTTTCGTTACCTTTCCCGCTTGTCCAGTGTGGTTCTGGATGACTCGGTGGTGGTTCCTACCGGGGAAGTAGGAGCCCCGTAGGTACGCCTTGCTCGTTGGCTGCCCGCTAGCCTTGGAGCGTACCGATCGCGACCGGATCTTCGCGCCGCCCCGGCTAGGGCACTGCCGGACGGCAAGTGATTCGACCGGCTCGATCGCAGCAGTAATCGCCTGTGGGGAGGTTGTCGACCGTGGCGAAGAGTCGGTTCTTGGCGACGGTCGACATCCCACTGGAGGTTGCGGTTTTGGTGGTGGGCGCGCTGACCCTCTTGCTCACCGGGATGTTGCTTTTTCCGATCGCGGCAGGCGACCTGGGCTATTTCGAAGGCGGTCTGTACGGTTTGCTCCTGGTCATCTTCGGCGTAGAGATCATCACCCTGGGCAAGACGCCGTTTGGCGATCTGCGCCGATCTAAGGGCGTCGTGGCCGCAGGTGCTTTGATCGCGGCGGTCGGAATCGTGACCTGCTTCGTACCCGATCTCCTCGGGAATGTCCCGCGCATTCTGCTCTTCGTGTGCTTTGGGCCGGGCGGCCTGGCACTTATCGTGCAGATGGCCCTCGATAAGACGAAGGCGCGCACCTGGTGGGCGTCCGGCGGGATCCTGCGCCACGTCGTCTTTGCTTCCGCGTCGGTCTACCTACTGTCGATGGTTGTTGCCGCATTGCTCTGGCTCGATGAGATGCTCACGGCATCAGCGACAGCGGTCGTGATTTTGATCTTCGCCGTGGCGGTCTTCTACCTCGCCGGGGTGTTACAGGTTGTCTATCGCAGGTATCCCGTGACGCAAGAGCAGTATCGCGATGGAGATCTGTCCGCTGACGTTGCCCTGTTGCTACTGATCGGTCTGTTCCTGGTGCTGCTAGGTGCGCTTCTCGTTCCGATCTCATTGGGTTCCCTGCCTTCGTCCGGAAGTGCTCAACTCGGCCTACTGATGGTGATCTTCGCCGTGCAGATGCTCGCATCGGGGACCACCCCATTGGGGCCGTTCCCGCGGTCGCCGGTGATCATCGTGTTCGGATTGATCTTCGCGGCGATAGGAATTGTGGCGTGCATCATCCCGGACGTATTCCTCACACCGCTAACTCTGATCATTGGCGTGATCAACATCGCGGGCGGTGCCATCACGCTCATGAAGGTCGCGGGGCAACTGGGCAAGCCAGCCGAACCGCAAGAGTCCCGCTCACCGATCTTGCTTCAGCTCATCGTGGTCCAGGCGTTGATGGGCCTGCTGGCCATCACGTTTGGGGTATCGATGCTCGTCACCGGCCTCATCCCCGGGGCGATCGTGGGCGCAGTCCTCGTTGCGAACGGATGTGTACTGCTCTTCGAACTGCGACTGTTATTCCTGATCCAACGGCAGCAAGCAGCAATCAGTCAGTAATCGGTAGAGCCCTAGGCACGTAGGGCCTGGGCCAACTGATCGAATGAGTCGACCAGCAAGGCCATGTCTGCTTCGGTATGTGCCAGCGACACCAGCCACTGCTCGTCGAGGCCCGGGGGAGTGAGAATTCCTCGATTGACTCCCCAGAGCCAACTGAGCTCGGCGGCCTCAAAATCGGTGCGCTTGTAATCGCGGTAGTTGCGCACCGGTGCCGGGGACCAGGTGACAGCTCCCTTGACGCCGAATCCGACCGTGTGGGCGGGCAACTCGTAGCGA
>JAGNDY010000056.1 GCA_018003655.1 Candidatus Nanopelagicales bacterium | reverse complement strand
GTCCAGTTTCTGGCCGACGGACTCGAACGACTCGTCCACGTGATGCCATCAGAACTCGACATCAGCGCACCGCTTGCACCGACCGCGACAAACACGCCACCGCCATAGGCCACCGACTGCCACGTGCTGGCCGACGCCGCGGTGCGGCTCGTCCAGACTGTGCCGTCGGGGCTAGTCATGACCTGTCCGCTCCCGTTACCACCACTCGAAACCGCGACAAAGGTGCCAGCGCCATAAGCGACCGAACTCCAACTGTTCTGGCTGGGAGTCTGTCGGCTAGTCCAAGTCCCAATTCCGTTCGAGTTACTCATCACCTGGTTGGGGCTGCCATCGCTAGACACGGCAACGAACTGGCCGCCGCCATAGACAACGGATTGCCACGAATTTGCGACGGGGCTGTTCGCCGATGACCAGGCACCGGTTCCGTTGGTGTCATACATGACCTGCCCAGTGGCACTGCCGTCGCTAGCGACCGCAACGAACTTCCCGCCGTCATATGTCACAGATGTCCACGCTCGGGAGCTGTTGCTGTTCGCCGAAGACCAGGCACCCACGCCATTGTTGTTGTACATCACCTGCCCATTCGCGGACCCGTCACTAGCGACCGCGACGAACTTGTTATCTGCGGCGCCGTAGATAACTGATGTCCACGTTCGAGCGCTGGTACTGTTGCCCGTCGTCCACGCTCCGGTTCCCGTGGTGGAGTACATGACTTGTCCTGTCGCACTGCCGCTATCAGCCACCGCAACGAACGTCCCAGCGCCGTAGGTGACAGATCGCCAGGTCCTGGCGCTGGGACTGGTCGCTGCGGTCCAAGATGTTCCGTTGGAGCTGTACATCACCTGCTGGGCGGCCGTTCCATCGCTAGCGACCGCGACGAATCTCGCGTCGGTGACGCCATAAGTCACCGAAGTCCAGTTCCTGGCCGACGTGCTCGTGCGACTGGTCCAGGTGATTCCGTCAGGGCTGGTCATCACTGCTCCGGATGCACCGACGGCCACAAACACTCCAGCCCCATATGCCACCGATTGCCACGTACTATTCGACGCGGCTGAGCGGCTGGTCCAGGTGATGCCATCAGGACTGGTCATGACCTGGTCGCCCGTACCCCCGCTTGAGACCGCGACGTACAGCCCCCCGCCATACGTCACCGAGGACCACGCTCCGCTGCCTGTCGGCGTCGGTTCGCTGTTCCAGCTCGGATTAGAGCCCTTAGTACTGTCGGTGCCACCGTTGTTGCTGCTGTCGGTGGTGAAGTAGGCGCTTGTTCCGGTTCCCGCACCGACCATGTAGGGGTTTGAGAAGCTGCCCGCAGTGCCAGAGATTGTGCGCGTGGGTGTCAGACTGATCGTCGACAGAGGGCTGACGGCCGCTGCAGCCGACTTGCGTCCGTGGGGGAAAGGATAGTTGGGAGGCAAACGACCAGCGGAAGGCGCGGCCGTAGACTTAGACGGCGACGGCGCCGATTGGGTCGAGCTTGGATTTGGGGTAGCACGGCCCGCGGTCCACTTCCACTTTCCATGTCGCTTCACGCATTTCAGTTGACCAGCCCCAGTCTTGACAACTTTGCCATGTTTCTTGGGCGGGCACGATGTACCCGGCTTGGCCTTGGCAGCAGTAACCGACGGCGCGGCTGTCGAGACAGCGGGACTGACTGCGCCCAGGCCGCTCACCAACAACCCGCACGCCGCGATGCCGACGAGTGCGGTCCTCACAGCATGAGTATGCAGCACATACGACCCGCAGGCGCCCCGAGCGTCAAACCCAGGAAGAACTCGACCCATATGGCTGAGCGACGCCAGAGACTCTATTGCCGTCCCAGCACGTGACGTAGCGGACTCAGCCTGCCGTGATGCTCGGGTCGACAGCGACCTCGTAGGGCTCGGCGCCGACTGGAACCGTGTTGACGATACCGACAGAGTTGTCGAGTACCGGGAGGGAATTGTCGCCGACGTTGCCAACGTGGACGTGCGTCCCAACCGATGTCACGCCCCACGAGTCGGAGCTGACATTGGCTCGCGTCACCGCAGGGTCGGATCAAGGCCCGAGGTCTTGTAGATGCCACCGCTGGTCCCACACTCGAAGAGAGCACTCGGCCATCGCTTTCACCGGTTAGCGCGATCTGAAGGGGTTGTGGCTACCCGAGGCTGATCGTTGTATCAAGAGTGAAGTTATTCGCATGGATTTTGATCCGCGCGACTGACCCGACCTGGTTTGCGTTGATCACCTGGAGCCTGTCACCGGACGGACTGATTGCCAGCCCGACGGGACGATCGTCATCACGCCCGGAGGTCCCATGCGCGACGCCGCAGCAAATAGCCCAGCGCCGCAGGCCACCGGTTGTCACTGTCGGCGGCGCTCTGGCTTTGCCAGCCGTCGCTGAACCGCATTGTGCTGTCGGCATCGCCCGCCTTGCTGCTGTTGTTGGTGCAGAACAAAGCGCCGCCTTCAGGGGCGGCAGCAACCATGTAGAAGCCAGGGAAGCCACCCGATACGGTCCGCACGGGCGCGAGGTTGAAGGTCGCCGTGCGGCGTCTTGATGGTCTTGCGGAGTTTTCTGGAGGGCCAGGAATGCCGGGCGACCTAGCTGCCCGCGTCGCCCACAGTGGTCAAAGTCAGTTTCCCTCCTTGTCCGGTTTCCGCAGAAGGATCACGGGCCAGGAGTCGCCCTAACCTTGTGGTCCCACCATGCGGCGAACAAGCCGAGGTTTAGCGCGCGACCGTGTGTCAAGTCCCAGTCATACGCCGCACGACCCGGGTGTGGTAACCCAGCCGCCAACGATGCTCGCAGCTTGGCGACGTCGATGAATCGTTGAGCGCTGGGCGAAGCGGAGACTTCATCCATCGCCTCCTGGTACTGCTGCTCGCGACCCTGAATCCACTCCCCGAAGTCGGCCGATTGCTCGCCTCTGGTGGTTCGAAGGCGAATCTCGTCGGGCACCAGGCCGACCATCGCCCGACGGGCTACTGAGCGATCTAGTCCACCGCCAATCCAAGATTCAAGTGGCAATGAGAATGCGGTACGGATCACCTCCGGATCTGACAGAGGATCGCTGAACCACAGGTCGATATCTGGCGCACTCGGGCTCAGTGACGGATCCTCCATGACGAAGTCCACCCAAGCTGAATGTGCGCGTGCTTGCGACCCCAGAGCGGAAGCCTTAAGCAACTGGCTCGCCTCGTCGCTGATCATTTCGGGGCGCAATGGCATCTCTTGAGCAAAGCGCACGCTGCTGTTCGCGGGCAGACGGCCGCGCAATCTGTGCACCCAATCAGGGGCGATCGCCCCCGCAAGCGAGAACATGATCGGCGCCCACGACTGCCCGCTGCGGCGCTGCAAAGGTAGGTCACGCAGGACTGGCCCCCACCGACCAGCAAGGACCAGCTGGCGACGAATTCCGGCCCGATTGCGTGAAAACGACGCATTACCCATGTCGCCACCAAGCAAAACTTGGGAACCCAGCGACCGCGCCCACTCGGTCATCGCGGCGCCCCACACTACGCTTGAGTGCACCAAGACTGGAGCGAACGTGGTTTCGAAGATCCACGGCAGGACATCAAGCGGAGTCTTCTTAGCGGTGTTGACCAACGGAGTGTACGTAAGCCCGGGCGTTCGCTCGGCCATCAACCGTGCGTACGGCCCATCGTCGGGCTCCCAGCCGGACTTGATCGCGGCGGCTCTCGGCAGCGGCACGTGCGTCGCTGCGTTTACCTTGCGTCCTTGTGGCACAAGGATCCCAGCGGCTGTAGCGACAACCATTGTCGAATCAAGTCCGCCAGACAGCGCCGCCGCTACGTCACCCGATTCCGGAACCGATGCGGTAACGGCACCTCTCACGGCATCGCGCATCAGCACCGCATCGTCGCCAGGTTTCAGTGCTCGAAACCGCACGACCGCGTCAGGGTGAAACCATCTGGATACGGTCGGCGTTTGACCCGGCTGCCAGCGCATGCGATGCCCGGTCGGGACTCGCGAAACACCGGCGAACACCGTGCTCCGTGAATCATCCGAAAGCGTCATGAGATCGGCCAACTTGGCGACATTAAGTTCCGGGAGCTCCGGTAACCGTGCTACCAGCCCCGCCAGATGGCTGCTCACCACCAATGACGTTGCGGTTTGGGCGTAGAACAGGCAGACCTCGGTTCGGGCGGATGTCGCCGCGAGCACCCTGCCCGTGCGGGGCTCGACTGAAACAACCCCGAATGCCTGCCGCGGCGCAGATGAATCAGGGCAACCACGACTCAACCAAACTCGTAGGTCATCAAAGTCCGTCGGTGCTGGACTGGTCACGGCGGCAAACACAAGCCCATCGGCCGAGATCCGCTGGGAGGTGGCCTCATAGATGGTGACTCGTGGCTCGGCTGCCCGGAGGGACACTTCAACAGTGAGCATCCTGCTGTCAGCACGGCTGCCGATCGAGACGGCGCGATCACTCATTGGAGCGGCCGACAATCGCGATTCATGTGCAACTCATCCTTGTGACACCATTCCGAGTCGGCCTGTGGGGAATTGAGAGCCTCACACCGGCGTGCGATCATCGGCATGTGGTTACACGCTACCTTCACGAATTTAGCTATCCAGCTCAGTTCATCCCCGACCAAACGCCTGCATCCCTGCTCTGGATTGGAACATGCCGGGGAGAGACATTTGACCTGCTCCCGCGCAGCTACGTCGACCTTGGTTGCGGTCCGGGCATCACCGTCGCAGCGGTGGCAGCGGCAAATCCAGAGTTGCGGTGCCTTGGCGCGGATATCAATCCCCATCACAGCGAGTTCTTGGCAGCTCTCCGCGATGAAGCCGGGTTGGAAAATCTTGAGGCGCGCTGCACCGACTTCGCTGAGCTACTGAAAGACACCGACTTCTCTCCAGACATTGCCACTGCACGGGGGATCTTGTCATGGGTGCCCGAACCTGTCCGTGAACAGCTCCGAGAACTGTTGGGTCGGCTGAGCCCCGGCGGTTTGGCATACCTGGGTTTCGATTCGGCCCCAGGACACGTAGGTCTGGCTCCGTTGCACGACCTCACACAAAGCCTGATGGCCGAAACGATCGATCAGGAGGATTATGCGAAGACGGCAGTCGCTGTCCTGCGTGAACTCGCCGAGAGCCGTGCGGACTTCCTGATGTCTAATCCCGTCACCAGGCAGACCCTCCGCGACATCCTTACCAGCGAAATAGGAAGTATCGTTCATGACCTCGGTGTGCCCTCGTACCAGGAGTTTTGGGTCGATGAGGTGGTTCGAATGATGGCTACCCGGGGATTGCGCTACGTCGGAACGACAAGCGGTGAGGAGCTAACGCTGAACTGGCGCGACGCCGAACTTGCGGCACTGTCGGCATCCGCACCAGGTCCGGTTTCCGCGAGCCGACTGCGCGAACTCGTACTGAACCCGGGCTTTCGGACCGTCTTGTTCCGCCAGGACGCGCAGGACCAGATCGCAGGCCCACGGTTGGGGTCCCCGCTGGATCTGGGGGTGGAGAATCCGCCAGTGGGTTGGCTTACTCCGCCAGCGACGATTGACTGGAAACGCGGTTTTGGGTATCTCGAGGTCGACGGGGAAGCAGTCCGCGAGCTCACACCCGACACTGCCGGCATCGATGATTTGTCGACCATTCCGCAGTTGCTTGGCTCGACCGCCGATATCCCGACTGCGGTCTGGGCTGTCGACCTCATTGGCAGTGGAGTTTTGCAACCACTGCGCGCACCGGCGCAGGCCCAAGGCGCACGCGCCTCTGTCGACCGGTTTAACCGAGTCGCGATCGATCGCGCTGGCCGATCGGACTCAGTGTTTTGCCTTCTCTCAGCCCAATCCGGCAACGGGGTCAAGTTGAGCAGTTCGACCGACGCAGCGCTTGCCGCGCGGCGGGACGGACTGCCTCATCCCAAAGCGGACTCTCTGACCGAGAAGCTCGCGTGGTGGGAAGCCACACTCGCCATCGACGTGCCGCTATGACGACCTAAGCGCTGGCGTTCTCGCTGTGCGCTTGTCCCACCACGCGGCAAACAGGCCGAGTGTTAAGGCGCGACCGTGGGTGTTGTCCCATTGGTCGGTTAGTGGTCCGGGCGCTGGCAGACCGGTTGCGATAGAGGCCCGGAGCGCAGGCACGTCGATGAATTGATTCGCCGAAGGTGAAGCTGCGACTTCATCTACGGCATCGCGGTATTCCTGATCGCGACCGATAATCCACCGGCCAAAGTCAGCCGATTGTTCACCGCGGGTGGCACGCAAACGGATCTCGTCTGGCACCAGTCCGGCCATCGCGCGGCGGGCGACCGAACGGTTGAGCCCGCCACCAATCCAGGATTCGAGCGGTAGGGAACATGCAGTTCTAACGACAACTGGGTCAGACAACGGATCACTTTGCCACGGGCCAACGTCGGGTACGGATGACGTAAGCGATGGGTCCTCCAGTACCCAACGCAGCCAGTCCGTTCTCGAACGTGTCGGTGTCCTCGTCTCCTGTTGCACAAGGTAGGCGCGCGCCCCCTCGCTCAGCAATTCCTGACGAAGGGGCATTTGCCGTGCGAATGACGGCTCGCCGCGATCTCTCCAGCGGTTGCGCGCCGCGTGCACCCACTTCGGAGAAACAACACCAGCCAGCGAATACGCGACTGCGGCCCACGATTCGCCAGCCCTGTGTTGAAGTGGCAAGTCCCGCAGGATTGGCAGCCACCTACCCGTATCGAACAGCTCTTGTCTAACACCGGCTCGATCCCGCGAAAACGATGCGTTGCCTGAATCACCACCCAGCAGCAATTCACAGCCCAGCGATTGGGCCCACCTGCAGATAGCTTGCCACCAGACCACGTTGGTTGCATTCATCGTCGGCGCGTATGTGTGATCGAACTCCCAGGTCAAAACCTCCAAGGGGCTAGTTTTCGCGCGGTTGATGATCGGAGTGAACGTCAGGCCCGGAATCTGCTCCGCCAGCAATTCAGCGTAAGGGCCGTCGTCAGGCTCCCAGCCGACCCGCCGCGCAGCAGTGCCAGGCAGCGGCACATGAGTTGCACCGTGGACAACTCGACCCTGCGCGCACATGACCTCGGCAGCCATGGCCGCGACCATCGTCGAGTCCAGGCCACCGGAAACCGACGCCGCGACATCGCCCGACGCCGGCAAGGAAGCCTGCACTGCAGATCGGACCGCAGCACGCATCAGAAATGCATCGCTGTCTGGTCCCGTTAGGCGAATTGGTTCGGTTTCTTCAGGGCGGAACCAACGCGAAAGCACAGGACGTTGCCCCGGCCGCCAGCGCAGCAGATGTCCGGTCGGCAATCGCTGGACTCCTTCAAACACCGTGTTCTCGGGATCATCGAATAGCGCAGTCAGATCGGCGAGCTTGCCAATGTTCAGATCTGGGCGCACCGGCAGCCAATCGACCACGCCCCGCAATCGACTGGACAGAATCAGCGAATCCGGCGTCCATGTGTAGAACAGGGATACCTCGGTGCGGGACGTGGACACCGAAACAACAGATCCATCAACTGGATCTGCAAGCACTGCGGCAAATGCTTGCCGCGGCGCGGATGCTTCAGGGCATCCAGCTGAAATCCAGCGCGCGAGAACGTCCAAGTCCACCGGCGCTGGGCTCGTCACCACCGCCAAAACTCGGCCATCCCGCATAACACGCTGCGCAGTAGCCTCACGAACAACAACTTGCGGACCTGCCGGGCGTACTTGAACCGTCAGAGACAGCGCCGAGGGAGACGTGGTATTTGTGGTCTCTGCCGCTACACCCAGTGTCGACTCAGACACTGATCCGCATCAGGTTTCCCATACCGCCATCCATGCCCATTCCTTTTCGAGCATTTTGGGCGGCTGATGCGGTACCCAACCGACGCGCTAGCGGCGCAACCCACGCTTGCCTGACATCGGCATCGGAGTCCGCGTCATCTGAAGCTGCCATAGCGTGCCTCCAAATCCAGTTGAGATCGCGGACGCAACGTTCTTGCGCGGCACCTGCCAGGGTACCCCACCTCAGCCAACCGTCGAAAGCGCAAACTCGCAGCCGACGGCGGCGCCGAAGACTAGGATCGCGGCTGTGAAAACTGGTCTTCGTCAACTGGTGATTGTTGGTGACATCGGAGGCCACCTGGGGAGTCTGATTGCCCAACTCGAATCCGTGGGAGTGAATGTGACTGCCCGCGATATCCCTCGCAACCTAGTGGTAGTTCAGGTCGGGGATCTGGTTCATCGCGGTCTCGACAGTGCTGGAGTAGTGAGGCTGGTCGACCAACTGATGAAAGCCAACCCCAACCGATGGGTTCAGTTGGTGGGCAATCATGAATCGCAGTACCTGCCTCTGGGCACACATTTCTGGTCACCAGAAGTCGACAGTGACACGCAGCAGATCTTGCGACGCTGGTGGGAAACGGGCCAGATGAAAGTCGCTGCCGCGTTCGAGTTGCAACCATCCCCGACCGAACCTATTGCCGCGATCGCAATCGACACTGAGCTGCTCGTCACGCACGCGGGCCTAACTATTGGCGCGTGGGACGTGATCGATCGACCCGTGAATGCCGATGATGCGGCAATCCAACTCAACGAAGCAGCGCAGAAGTTGGGTGTTGCTTGGCGTTCGGGCCTTCTGATCACGGGAGAAGCAGATATCGCGGCTGGGCCAATGTGGGCGGATGGGATCGAGGAGGTCTACGCACCTTGGCAGGCGGCCGCCGCGGCTGAAGGCGAGATACCCGCGTTCGCGCAGACGCATGGCCACACGTCCCCCTTCGTCTGGGCACGCCACGGGTGGAACGCGGACATCGCGCCGCTGATCCAGGGCGGCGCACAGGTATCAGTCGACGAAGAACGCAAGATCTGCCGAATTCGGCTCAACGGCGGGCAGCTTTTCTGGGCGGTGGATCCCCGATCAGCCGCCACTGCAAATCCCGTCTCCCGGCCACTCACGCTCACGTGCTGCTAATCACGACTAGGATTTGACGGACGCGACTCCGCGAGTGAGGCAAACGATGAGTCAGGGAAGCCCGCAGCACGACTCGTATCCCTGGTACGACTCGATTTGGCTTTCCCAATTCACGCACGCCCGGCACATCGTCTCGACGGTTGCACCCTCGAAGCTCGCAGCGTTCGATGGTGCATTTGACGTCCTGCACACGCGGCAAGACTTCGAGGTCCAACGATTGGATTCGGTCTTTGGCGACGACACATTCGATGAAATCTTGCGCGTCGCGGCTTCGCTGTCACTCAACGAGCTTGAGGCTCACGAGACGCAGTCGTTCGGCCGGTTCGTCGTCCACGATCACCCATTCTTTACCCAGTTGCAGCAACAGCTCGTGCCACTAGTCAGTGAGGCAGCCGGGGAACCAGTCGAGCCGAACTACAACTTCCTCAGCCGATATGGATCCACCGGAATCTGCCAGGTCCACATGGACGCTCCCGAGGCGAAATGGACCCTGGACGTATGCCTGCGACAAAGCGAACCATGGCCCATTCACTTCAGTCAGATTCAGCCCTGGCCCCACAGTGAAGCCGACGGGTACCCGGACGCCTGGGAAGACCGGATCAAAGATTCGCCCGATGCTGAGTTCACCAGTTACGCACTTGAGCCAGGGCAGGCGGTGCTGTTTTCAGGTAGCAGCCAATGGCACTACCGCGACAAGATGCCACAGGGTGGCAGCAAAGCGCCCTTCTGCGACCTGCTGTTCTTTCACTTCATCCCAGCAGGAACCGCAGCCTTGCTGAAGCCTGCAAATTGGGCGCAGATGTTTGGCATACCCGAGCTTGAGCAGGTGGCCAGCAATGGATAGTCGGCTTCTGCGCAACCGCGCGAGGACTGCCGAGGCGATGACGTTCCTTGCGATCGCCCGAATGCTGAGGGCTGCTCGCCCGACATACAGCGTGCGGAAACTCGCCGGAAAGCCACAGGTCGCAGAGGGGCTCGCGACCGGCGAGCCCCAGGCTCCTTCTGGGATCGAACACGTAGTTTCTGCGGCAATCGAGCGCGGCAGCTACCGGCTGCCGATGTCGACAACCTGCCTCGACCGTGCAATTGCGGGTCGCTGGATGTTGTTGCGCCGCAGCGCAAACGCCACGATCGTGATCGGACTCCTCACTGAGGATCCAGCCCAGGGAGTTCATGCATGGCTGGTGGGTGACCAAGGCGGGACCATCACGGGAGCCCAGGAAATGGCGGACTTCACCGCGATCACGCACTTCCGTTGACTGGGGAGGTTCTGCCCTCTTCCAGCGCTACGACCCGATCAGCCCGGTTGGCCGCATCAAGCCGATGCGTAACCAGCAGCACCGCACCAGAGCGCGCAAGGATCCGATGCAGCACCCGTTCTTCGGTTTGAACGTCAATGGCGCTTGCGGCCTCATCCAGAACCAGCAACTCCGGTGACCGGAGCAGCGCGCGGGCGATCGAGAGTCGCTGTTTTTCGCCCCCAGACAATTCGGCGGTCTCACCAAGTTCAGTGTCGAGCCCATTCGGCAGCGACCGCACGACATCACCGGCAGCTGCGTCATCGAGTGCGTCCCAGACCTGCTCGTCGGTTATCGAAACTCCGGGCGGCATGGTCCACACGACGTTCTGGCGCACCGTGCCTGGAATGAGCAGCACCTCTTGCGGCACGTAGGCAGTCCGGGCCCGCCACGCCATGGAATTGCCCAACGGCTGACCGTCAATCTCGACGCTCCCCGAATTTGGAACGGTGAGGCCCAACACAACGTCGAGCAACGTGGACTTCCCGGCGCCACTTGGACCTATGACCGCGACGGACTCACCCCTATGAATACTCAGATTCACGTCGAGCAGCGCCGACTGCGGCGAGTTCGGGTAGGTAACCGTCAGATCACGTACCCGGACAAGTGGCGACACCTCACCTTTCGAAGCCGTCGGTCGTCGGTCGCTGGCATCGGCAACCTCGCTGACGTGATCATCCCGCTCGGTCTGCGCGGCGCGGGTAATTGCTTGGACACTGTCCAGTGCTGGTGCGTCGTTCGCGACCGATTGAGCCTGCCAGACGATCGATTGAGCAGCCCCCAGCATCCTCGAAACCACCAGTACCAGGGCGATCAATACCGCCGATTCGACTCCGATCCACAGGCAAATCAGTACAAGAGCCACGACGCCTACGACAGCGGCGACACTAAGAGCGGCGCGGGTTCCTGCCGAGGTGCGGACGTAGTGCACCTGGACGGTACGCCCGTGCGCTGCCTCCTTTCGCAGACTCCGCATCCAGATGTCGGAAGCATCGTGGGCACGTACCATTCGCGCCGATGCCAGCGAATCGGTGACGACCGCACCGAACGCTTCGATCCGATCCGACCACGCCTCTCCCAGCGTGCCCGCACGTTTCACGTCGCGAATTGAAGCCAGACCCACCGCAAGCACTGCCAGCAGCGCTAGGCCGCCGATCGCCGGATTCAGGTAGATCGCGACTGCAGTGGTGGCAGCGAGGATCAGCAAGCTCACGGTGAGCATGATGAGTTGATCTAGCGCCCCGCTGGCCCGCATGATGTCGGTCGTGAGCTTCTGAACCACGTGGCTACGGCGCTGCGTCGACAAATATGACCAGCGAGCGTTGAGCAAAGCGTCGAGGGCGCTGAGCCGGAGCTCGTCGGTGGTGCGGAATTCCACGCTGTCGCCATGCACGGTGGCGGCCCACTGCATGCCAGCTCGCACGATGACCGCGACCACAATCGCTGTGAGTAGCGCGAGGGGCCCGACAGTGATCTTTAACACTGGCAGGGTGACCGCCCCGCCTTCTTGCACTGACTGAATCACCGGAACCACAAGCGCCAGGCCGACGCCCTCTGATAACGCGATCAGGATTTGAAGGCTGAGAAGGCCCGCGAGTGCCGGGGTTCCGCACGCACGTTGCGCGGCGCGGACCAATCGTCCCATCCACCCGAACACATCTCCGGACTCTGTTGCAGCCACAAATACTGACCCTAACCCGTGGCAGACTTCCGGTATGGATGATCGCCAGCTCGCCGACGCGGCAATCCACGACATCTCGCGCGACTCCCGGCCGGTCAACGTCATGGAACCGAATGGCCCTACAGCGCGTGTGCTCGGTGTTCCTGTAATCGAAGGAGCAACTCCACAGCGCTGGCAGGGGTTCGTCGATGATGAGGACACCTGCGCCGACGCCGACCGCTGTCTGTTCATGCTGGGCCCCGCACGCGTCTACGTCAGCGGGGGCAGCGCGGTCATGATCAACCGGATCGATCTTGGCGATCGCCTGGCATACGACTTCATGGTGTACAGCTGGGCGATGGAGATGCTGCTCACGCAGCGTCGGCGTTTCACACTGCATGCATCGTTGGTCACTTCTCCGCAGGGTTGTACGGTCGCGATTGCTGGCGACAGCGGGGCGGGGAAGTCCACCACAGCCGCCGCTCTGGTTGCCCGCGGCTGGACTCTTGCTTGTGACGACGTTGCAGAAATTGATCTTCGGGGAGAACTGCCGCTGATCGTGCCGCATGAACGCCCAGTCCATCTCTCGGATCGCGCAATCAAGCTCCTTGGTGCTGACCCCAGCATTGGGCGCCTGCTGCCAGGGCGAACGAAGCGAACAGTCCAGATTGACGCGGATCTGTCGCGGCGCCCCCTGGGTCTAATCGTGCAGTTGCGTACGTCGCCCGGCAAGATCTCGACCGCGGAGGTCAGTGCGGCGGATGCCACCGCGGTGCTGGCCGCGCACGGCGAATCTTCCGGTGTCACGCAGGCGCCGGAACTGCGGGCGGACTATTTCGGCTGGTTGACCAAACTCGCCGGTGCCACGCCGGTGGTGGATCTGACTCGTCCACCCGAGGATGAATCACTTGAGGAAGTGTGCGACGCCCTCGATCGCCTGGCCAACCGGTTGTGATGGAGCCGAGACTTGATCCACACGTTTTGGATTCGCTACGTCGCGCGCTGCGCCATTCCCTAGCGGCCGAGACTGGTGCTGCTGCGGCCCCGCCAGATCTACGCGATGTCGACCCGGCTGAATTTCTCAGGGCCGCGCGGCGGCACCGCGTTCAGCCGCTACTGGTCGCCTCGGCGCAGGCAACTCGGCTTCCAGAATCAGTGGTGACTGACCTGGCCGGTGACACCCAGGACGAACAGCTAGCAGCCCTGCTGAGCGCAAGTCAACTGACCAGTGCGGTCCAAGCCTTGTCGACGCAATCGATCCCCAGTTTGGCGATCAAAGGGGTTGCACTCGCAGCTTCCACAACCGGTGACTACACCGCTCGGGGAAGTGGTGACATTGACATCTGGGTCAGACCTGGCGATGTTGCGGCAACTGTCAGCGTGCTCGCGGAGCTGGGATACGAGCAGTTCGGCTGTGAGATCCCGACACCGGCCGCTTCGTGGAACTTCCGCTATGCACTGTGGCTTGGCAATGCCGAGCTGGCGATGGGTAATGCGACGCAGACGATCGACTTGCATTGGCGGCTGGACTCGATGGCAAGTGGCCTGCCTGACTTCACTCGCGCATGGTCCCGGCGCGCGAGTGTCGAGATCGGGAATGCGTCGATTCCCACCTTGAGCATCGCCGATGCGTTCGTCTACGCGTGCCGCAACGCGGCGAAGGATGAGTGGGAATCACTGCGCACCCTTGTGGACGTGTACCGATTGCTTTCCATGCTTCGCTTTCGCGACGATCGGCTCCCGCCTGCCGACAGCGGAATCCGGCGAACGCTGGCTGTCACCGAGGCCAATCTCGGGTTACCTCCCAATGCCCCTGCATTTGAGCTGCGCCCCAAGCAGCGCACGATTGTCCTGCGGATCGCAGATCGCGCCCAGCGCGGTATGGGTGAGGGATACGTGACGACTCAGGCGGGTGACTGGTATCGGCGACTGGTGGGAAGGGGACAAACGTGCCGTTCAATGGCGGATGCGGCCCGCGTCGGGGCATGGATCGCGCTGCCGCCATCCGCTGTCACCGGCGAATCGCCTGACGAGCACCCAGGCCTGGGGCTCGTCGCTTCGCGACGGCTCTCACATGGTGC
>JAGNDY010000055.1 GCA_018003655.1 Candidatus Nanopelagicales bacterium | reverse complement strand
CGTAGAACTCGACGCGGTTACGACCATTGTCCTTGGCGCGGTACATCGCCAGATCCGCTCGGCGCAGCAGATCCTCAGCGCGAGTCTCTGGATCGGTGGTTGCCGCGATGCCGACGCTGACCGTGACCCCGTAATCGCGTCCGTCGATTCGGAAGGGCGCCCGCATCGCCTCCCGAATACGTTCGCCGATCAGCCGTGCCTGCCCAGGATTGGGCAGATCCTCACAAATGAGCACGAACTCGTCGCCACCCAGGCGCGCCACCGCATCCTGCGGTCGCATCACCGCCCGCAGTCGTTCGGAGACCGAGACGAGCATCTCGTCACCGGCCCGGTGGCCCAACGTGTCGTTGAGGTTCTTGAAGCCGTCCAGATCGCAGAAGAGCACTGCCGCGAAGTTGCCCGAGCGCCAGAGTCGGCTCAACGCCGCCGACAGGCGATCCACGAGCGCGTAGCGATTCAAGGATCCAGTCAGCGCATCGTGGAGCGCCTGGTGGGTCAGCGTCCGCTCAGCAACCCGCCGCGCGGTCACGTCTTCCAACACCAACAACGCGAACGGCTCGTCCAGGTCGTTCTCGGCAAGGCCAGCTCCGGATCCCTCCAGCACCGTGGCTGTACAGACGACCCAGAGTTCTGAACCGTCACCCCCGATCAGTCGCGCCTCTCTACGTCGGGGCCGCCCAGGCTCGCCATCAACCGGAACCAGGGAGATCCCACGTTCGTCCGGGTGAATGAACCGGTCCAGGCTGCTGCCCAGGACGCTGGCCACTGGCACACCCAAGAGCGAGGCAAGGGAGCCGTTCGCGTCAAGTACCTCCCCCGGTCCACCATCGCGCCAGCTCAGTCGCACCATCGGCACCGGCGACTGGTCAAATGTCAACCGCATGAGGCGTTCACGACGGCGTTGATCGGTGATGTCCAGAGCGATCGAACCCACTGAGTTCGCCAAGCCATCCCAACCATCGATCGGGAACTTCGTCACTAGATACACCCGGGACTTACTCGTGATGTGGTTCGGCGAGGCAAGTCCGCGTGAGACGAACACCCGGGACTCACCAGCGTTCAGCACCTGCCGGTCCTCATCCATCACAGTCGCTGCAACATCGGGTGGCGTCAATTCCTCCTCAGTCAGCCCAATAATCTCCGCAGCCGACCGACCAAAAGCGGCCGCGAAGTGCGGGTTGGCCAAGACGTACCGGGCTTGCGCATCGTCGCTGTACTGCCTGATCGAGATCATCGCGTCGCTGTTGGAAACCAACGCGTCGAGCAGTCCACGCGCCGACTCCAGTCGATGGTCACTTTCTCGCCTCTGCTCGGTGTTGACGGCCACCGAGTACACAATCAGTGCTATCAACAGCATCGCCAGTTGGAGCAGTAACAGGGAATCTGGATCGGCGGTGTGCGCCGCGACCGGACCTATTCCGGCGTTGCTCACCGACATCACGGCCAGGTTCACGGCACACGCGGCAAGTGACGTCATTGCAAGGCCGAACCTGACGGCGAACCACAAGAGCATGGGGACGAGCAAGTAGAGCGCGCCCAATGCCCGCATTGGAGTGACGTACTGGGAGCTCAGCGCCACGGTAACCAGCGCGGTCCCAAGCAGAAAGACGATCGTCAGTTCGACGGCTCGACGAGCGGTTACACGCCGCCGGGGAAACCGAAGCGACAGGACGCCGGGCGCTACGAGGAACACTCCGGCGAAGGTGCCCACGAACCACGCACGTCCAGCGGCGTCGGCGGGCGTGTCGGTCAGCGCCAGGGTTGCGATCGACGCTGCTGTGGCTGCCACGACCGCGGCCGCAGCAGCGATGGCGGTCAACGTGAGGAGCCGGTCAAAGCTGGACACCTTGGTCGCTCGGGTTCGGGTGATGATCCAAGCGACGAACCAGGTTTGTCCCGTCAAGGTCGCCGCAAACACGACCGCGAGCCAGAGAGACGAACCCGCGAGGCCGAATGCCACGAGCGAGACCAACAGGAACGCACCCACGAGCGACGCCGCGGCCGAGCGAGGTGCCTTCGCGATAGCGCCGACACCGACGCCGGTAGTGATCGTGACTGCGGTTATCCCATTGCCGAGGTTGAGAAATGTCAGCTGAACCCACCACAACAGGCCGAGCACGGCGACGAACGCGCCTACCCACCGCGTCGTTACCTTCAGTTGTGACCCGAGCACCCACCGAGAGTAACTACTGGACCAGCAGAAAGTGACGATTCCTCAGATTGGCCCCGCCGGTGTCTCGCGCGGCGGGTTAGCTCCCAATCGAGGGTCCGCCGACTGCGACTTCGTCACTGAGCGCGGCGGCGGCCTCGACGATCTGTCGGGCGACGTCGGCTGCGGTCATGCCGGCAACGCCCGCAATAGCCACACGACTGCCATGCGGCAGGAACTGTGCTGGCAGGCCGATGTCCCGACACGGCACCGCGATCGATCGGTCCCGCATGGCCTGGCTGATTCGGCTGCCAACCCCGCCGGAGCGGGTGTTGTCCTCAAGCGTGACCACCAAATCGCTGGCCGCCGCCATCGCAATCAGTGAATCCGAGATGGGATACACCCAGCGCGGATCGACCACGGTCACCGATACCCCGTGGTCAGCTGCTCGAGCGGCAACCTCAAGCGCCATCGCCGCCGTGGCTCCGATGCTCACGAGCAACACCTGACTGTCTTGGGCGCGCACCAGCACATCGACGCCATCGCGACGGGCCACTGCCGCAATGTCATCGGGGACGGCACCGCTGGGGAACCGCACGACGGACGGGCCATCACCTATGGCAATCGCCTCGCCGAGTAGCTCGCGTAGCCGCTGCCCGTCGCGTGGGGCCGCAAGTCGCAAGCCGGGCACGATGCCCAGCAACGACATGTCCCACTCACCGTGATGGCTTGCGCCGTCCGGGCCGGTGATCCCCGCCCGGTCAAGCACGAATGTCACGGGTGCTTGATGCAGGGCGCAATCCATGAGCACTTGGTCGAATGCCCGGTTGATGAAGGTCGAGTACACGGCGACCACTGGGTGTAGCCCAGCGAACGCCATCCCGGCCGCAGATGCGGTCGCATGCTGCTCGGCGATGCCGGTATCGAAGGTGCGGTCGGGAAACTGCCTGGCAAAGTCGGTAAGCCCGGTCGGGGCGAGCATGGCGGCAGTGATGGCGACGACTGTGTCGTCACGTCGTCCGATGGACACGAGTTCATCGCTGAACACGCCGGTCCAAGTTGGCGCGCCGGGCTTGACGGGCTGCCCGGTCGCGGGGTCGATGATGCCAACACCGTGGAAGCGATCAGCGTCGTCAAGTTCGGCCGGCCGGTAACCACGACCCTTTTCCGTGATTGCGTGAACGATGACGGGTCCAGGGAAGGCGGCCGCTCGTCGCAATGCGAACATCATCGCCTCAGTGTCATGCCCGTCGATCGGACCGACGTACTTCAAACCCAAATCCTCGAACATGCCCTGCGGGGCCAGCATGTCCTTCATGCCCTTCTTCAAACCGTGCAGGGCGTCATAGGTGGGTGGGCCAAGGACGGGGGTACGGCCCAACAGACGCTTGCCCCAATCGAGCGTTCGTTCATAGCCGACTGTGGTCCGCAACGTCGCCAGATGATGCGCGACACCACCGATCGTGGGCGCGTACGAGCGCTCGTTGTCGTTGACGACAATGATGACTTGTCGATCGCTACCCGCGATGTTGTTCAGCGCCTCCCAGGCCATCCCACCGGTCAGGGCGCCGTCACCGATCACCGCTATTACGTGTCGGCCATCGGTGACGCCTGGGTCGTGAGCGAGTTGGCCCTTGAGGCGCCAAGCCTTCGCGATGCCGTCAGCGTAGGCGAGGGAGGTCGACGCGTGGGAGTTCTCAATGACGTCGTGCGGACTCTCGCTTCGGCTTGGGTAACCGGACAGCCCGCCGAATTGGCGCAACTCGTCGAACCCGGACATGCGACCTGTGATGATCTTGTGAACGTAAGACTGATGGCCGGTGTCCCACAGGATGAGGTCGTTGGGCGAATCGAAGACCCGGTGCAACGCAATCGTCGTTTCGACGACCCCGAGGTTAGGACCAAGGTGCCCGCCTGTGCGGGACACTTTCTCGACCAGGAACGCTCGAATTTCGGCCGCGAGTTCGTTGAGTTCGGCGGGAGTGAGGGCATCGAGGTCGCGTGGACCCTGGATGCGCGCCAGCATGCTCATGCCGGGCCCCTCTCGGAAGTGGAACGTTCTTCCAGCGAGTGTAGATCGTGCCGGCTAGGCAAGCAGCGACCGCAGGACGAATTGCAGGATCCCGCCGTTGCGGTAGTAGTCCGCCTCGCCAGGAGTATCTATCCGTAAGACGGCATCGAACTCGACTCTGGTTCCATCCGCACGCCGCGCCACAACCGGAACCGTGGCAGGCGTTGTCCCCTCGTTGAGCGCGGTGACACCGGAGATTGAGATCGACTCTTCACCGGTCAATCCCAGCGAGGTCGCGTCTTGCCCTGCTGGATATTGCAAGGGGAGGACACCCATGCCGATCAGGTTCGAACGGTGGATTCGCTCGTACGATTCGGCGACCACAGCCCGTACACCGAGCAGTGCCGTGCCTTTTGCCGCCCAGTCGCGCGATGAGCCCGAGCCATATTCCTTGCCCGCCAGGATCACCAGCGGAATCGACTTGGCCGCATAGGCTTGGGCCGCGTCATAGATGGTCGACTGCGGACCGTCCGGCTCGGTGAAATCGCGGGTAAAACCGCCCTCGATCCCGGGCACCAACTGGTTGCGAAGCCTGATGTTGGCGAAGGTTCCACGAATCATGATCTCGTGGTTGCCGCGCCGGGATCCGTAGGAATTGAAGTCGGCCCGATCGACGCCGTGCTCGCTGAGGTATCGGCCCGCCGGGGTATCGGCTTTGATCGAGCCGGCGGGCGAGATGTGGTCGGTGGTGACGGAGTCGCCGAGCAGCGCGAGCACGCGGGCGTCGGCAATATCGGTGACCGGCGACGGATCAACGTTCATTCCATCGAAGTAGGGAGGCTTGCGCACGTAGGTCGAGTCTGGATCCCAGTCGAACGTGTCCCCGGTCGGAGTTTCCAACGACTGCCAATGCTCGTCGCCAGCAAACACGTCGGCGTATCGGCTGGTGAACATCTGTGCGTCAATGGCCTGCTCAACAACGGCTTGGATCTGTGCCGCGGAGGGCCAGATGTCCTTGAGGAACACGTCACCACCGTCTGAGCCGGTTCCGAGTGGTTCGTTGGCTAGATCGATGTCCATCGTGCCCGCGAGGGCGTAGGCCACCACGAGTGGTGGCGACGCCAGGTAGTTCATCTTGACGTCGGGATTGATTCGGCCCTCGAAGTTTCGGTTGCCACTGAGGACCGAAACCACCGCGAGGTCAGCCTCGTTAACCGCAGCCGACACCTCGCTGGGAAGTGGTCCGGAGTTACCGATGCAGGTCGTGCACCCATAGCCGACCAGGTTGAAGCCGAGCTTGTCGAGGTAGGGCGTGAGGCCGGACTTCTCGTAATAGTCGGTGACGACCTTCGATCCGGGTGCCAGGGTTGTTTTGACCCACGGTTTGGACATGAGGCCACGCTCGACCGCATTTTTCGCCAACAGGCCGGCGCCAATCATGACCGACGGGTTGGAGGTGTTCGTGCAACTCGTGATGGCGGCGATGACCACGGCCCCGTGGTCGAGCACCACCTGCGTCCCGTCGGCTAGCTCGGTAGGCGTCGGCTTGCTTGGCCGCCTCGACGCGGTGTCGGGCTCCCCCACCGGCGGCACCTGATCGGCGACGTCGTGGGCGATCGGATCGGATGCCGGGAAGGATGCCTGGTCGGCCTTGTCCAACTGCGACTCCGGGCTCACGTGGTCACCAACGGCCGCGCGGAAGGCCTGCTTGGACTCAGTGAGGATGATGCGGTCCTGCGGCCGCTTGGGACCGGCCAGCGAGGGCACGATCGTGCCGAGGTCGAGTTCGAGTTCCTCGGAGTAGACGGCCGATTCGGTTGGGTTGTGCCACAAACCCTGTTCCTTGGCGTAGGCCTCGACGAGCGCGACTTGGTCGTCGGTCCGGCCGGTGAGCCGCAGATAGCGCAGCGTCTCGTCGTCGATCGGGAAGATGGCAGCCGTCGAACCGTATTCGGGACTCATGTTGCCGATCGTCGCGCGATTGGCCAGGGGTACCGCGCTGACGCCGGCACCGTGGAACTCCACGAACTTCCCGACGACGCCGTGCTGGCGGAGTAGTTCGGTGATTGTCAATACCAAGTCGGTAGCGGTAGCGCCTTGCGGCAACTCGCCGGAAAGCTTGAAGCCGACAACGCGCGGTATCAACATTGACACCGGTTGGCCCAGCATCGCGGCCTCTGCCTCGATACCACCGACACCCCAACCGAGCACGCCGAGACCGTTGACCATCGTCGTGTGGGAATCGGTGCCGACGCAGGTATCGGGATATGCCTGCCCGTTGCGAGTCATGACGACGCGGGCGAGGCTTTCGATGTTGACCTGGTGGACGATGCCGGTACCCGGTGGAACGACTTTGAATTCGTCGAAAGCGCTCTGCCCCCAGCGAAGGAACTTGTAGCGCTCCGAGTTGCGCTCGTACTCAAGTTCAACGTTGCGCTCAAGTGAGCCGACGGTCCCGAAGAAGTCGGCGATCACAGAGTGATCGATCACCAACTCGGCGGGTGCGAGCGGATTGATCTTGCCCGCGTCGCCGCCGAGTTCCTTTACTGCTTCACGCATGGTCGCAAGGTCAACGACACAGGGAACGCCAGTGAAGTCCTGCATGACGACCCGAGCCGGGCTGAACTGAATCTCCTGACGCGGCTGGGCTGAGGCGTCCCATGACCCAAGGGCGGAGATTTGCTCAGCTGTGACGTTCTTGCCGTCCTCCGTCCGCAGCAGGTTCTCCAACAGCACTTTGTGAGTGAAAGGCAACAACTGCGAACCGGGCACGGCACTGATTCGGAAGATCTCGTAGTCCTGGCCGGAGACCGATAGCTGGCCGCGTGCCCCGAAGCTGTCCTTGCTGGTCATCTCGCGAACCCTCCAGAGTGGTCGGCCGGCTTGCCCATTCAGGTTCCCAATCTAACTAGTGACTGCCAGCACTGCGCGGGCCGCGTCGCGTTCTCAGTCCTGCTTCGGTGGGGCCTGGGCCGGATCGGGTGGAACCTGGCCGCTGGCGCCGTACTCAGCCGCAACGACTGCCTCGGCGACGGCGGCCTCGGGCTCACCACGGCGAACAGCCCCTGGCGCGTTGTCAATCGGAACGTCAGCCGCCTTCTCGCTGGACAACAACTGCCAGGGCACGCTGACGACCATCACACCGGGCGTGAATCGCAACCGGGTCTTGAGTCGTAGCGCTGACTGATTGTGAAGGATGTTCTCCCACCAATGACCGAGCACGTACTCGGGGATGTAGACGCAGACCAAATCGCGCGGACTCGCTCGTCGCAACCCGCGGACGTACTCGACGATCGGACGGGTGATTTCCCGGTATGGCGAATCGAGGATCTTGAGGGGAACACTGATCTTGCGCTGCTCCCACTCAGCCGCCAGTTCGTTGACGTCGCCGGACTCCATCGAGACCGTCAGTCCTTCGAGGGTGGACGGTCTCGTCGCGCGTGCGTACGCCAACGCACGCAAAGTCGGCCGGTGGATCTTTGAGACCAAGACGATCGCGTGGACTCGAGATGGCAGCGTCACCCTGTCGTCGGCGCTGGGCGCGAGTTCCACCGCCACTCGGTCGTAGTGACTGCGAACCCTGCGCATGATCAGGTACAGGATCGGCATGGCAATCACGACCAAGTAGGCACCATGGGTGAACTTGGTGAACAGCACGACTGTCAGCACCGTTCCGGTCATGATCGCACCGAAGAAGTTGATGACCCGGGAGCGCTTCATCCTGGTGCACGCCTTGGGGTCCTGCTCCTCAGCAAGGTGTCGGTTCCAGTGTCTGACCATGCCGATCTGGCTAAGCGTGAAGGAGACGAACACGCCAATGACGTAGAGCTGGATCAGACTGCTGACGCTTGCCTTGTAGACGATGACCAACACCGCGGCCGCGCCAGCAAGGAAGATGATCCCGTTGCTGAACGCCAACCGGTCACCACGGGTGTGCAACTGCCGCGGCAGGTAGCCGTCGCGGGCCAGAATCGACCCCAGCACGGGGAATCCGTTGAACGCGGTGTTCGCCGCCAGTACCAAGATCAAGGCTGTGACGATCGAGATATACAGATAGCCGGGCTTGAAGTCCGAGAACACGGCCTGGGAGATCTGCGCGATGACAGTTTTCTGAGACTGTCCGGCCGGAAGTCCGATCACACTGGCGTCACTGTCGGCAACCTTGACGTGCGTGGCCAACGCGAGCCAGGTGATCGCGGTGAACATTGCCATCGAGATGACTCCGAGCAACAGCAGCGTCGATGCCGCATTCTTTGACTTGGGTTTGCGGAAAGCGGGCACACCGTTGGCAATCGCCTCGATGCCCGTGAGGGCCGTTGTACCCGAGGAGAACGCCCGCGCGATAAGCACAACCAGCAAGATTCCGGTCGCGGACGTCTCCGGAGTGATCTGCCAGTTGGCGCTCTCAGCCTCGACAACCTCTCCCTGCGACATGCGCCAGACTCCCCAGCCGACCATGGCCGCGATGCCGAGGATGAACCCGTAGGTTGGAATGGCGAAAGCTGTTCCCGACTCACGCACGCCCCGCAGGTTCATCAACGTCATGATCACGATCAGACCCACCGCGACCAGCACCGCCTGACGCCCGACGGGTGAGAAGGCAGAAGCGATGTTGGCTACCGCTGAAGAGATCGACACAGCGACGGTCAGGACGTAATCGACCAGCAGAGCACTGGCGACAAATACGCCCGCACGCTGGCCGAGGTTGGTGGACACCACCTCGTAATCGCCGCCCCCGCTCGGGTAGGCGTGGACGTTCTGCCGATACGAGGCCACCACAGTGAAGAAGACCAGGATGACGGCTGCGGCAACCCAGGGAGCGAAGCTGTAAAGGGCGACGCCGCCCATCGACAGCATCAGCAGGATCTCCTGCGTGGCGTAGGCATTCGACGACAGCGCGTCGGAAGCAAAGACCGGCAAGGCAATGCGTTTGGGCAACAGGGTTGAGTGCAGATTCTCGCTGCGCACGGCGCGGCCCAAGAAGAAACGCTTGGCCGAACCCGTCACTGATGGCACGGTCACTGATGCTAGAGGTCGGTTCGCTGCCAAAGCAGGCTGACCCGACGTGTAGCGTCAGTGGACGTGCATATCGTCATCATGGGTTGCGGACGAGTCGGTTCTCAACTCGCTAACACTCTCGACTCGATGGGCCGTGACGTGACCGTCATCGATCAGGAGGCCGGTGCGTTCCGGCGACTGCGGCACGGCTTCGCAGGCAAGACGATTGAGGCCGTCGGCTTCGACAAGGAAGCGATGGTAGAGGCCGACATCGAGCACGCTGCCGCTTTTGCGGCTGTCAGCAGCGGAGACAATTCAAACATCATCGCTGCCCGCGTCGCTCGAGAGATCTTCAACGTTCCGACGGTTGTCGCACGGATCTATGACCCACGCCGCGCCGAGATCTACGAACGCCTCGGCATCCCCACGGTCGCCACCGTCGCATGGACGACTGGGCAGATCCTGCGACGTATCGATCCCGCTGGCGCGATGGAGGAATGGCGTGATTCAACGGGCACGATGATGCTGGCTGAACTCGACTACGACGACAGTTGGATCGGACACCCGGCCGCGTCGATAACCGGTGGCACGATCGCGCGGGTCGCGTTTCTGACCCGCTACGGCGAAGCGCTGCTCATCGACCCATCCACTGTCCTGCAGGAGGGCGATCTACTTCATGTCCTGTGTCACCCGAGCGACAAGGATCGCTTGGTGAAAGTAGCCGCCAACGTGCCGGGGAGCAACTGACATGCGAGTAGCCATCGCCGGTGCCGGCAAGGTCGGCCGGTCAATCGCCCGAGAGCTCCTGCTCAACGAGCATGAGGTGCTGCTGCTGGACAAGGACGCAACCAAAATGCGGCCAGACAAGGTGCCCGGGGCAACAATGCTGCTCGCTGACGCATGCGAGATCTCCTCCTTGGAAGAGGCAGGCCTACCTGGTTGCCAGGTGGTTGTGGCTGCCACCGGCGACGACAAGGTCAACCTGGTGGTGTCGCTGCTGGCAAAGACGGAATACGGCGTTCCTCGGGTCGTTGCGCGCGTCAACCACCCGAGCAACGAGTGGCTATTCGACGAGTCGTGGGGCGTCGATGTCGCCGTCTCGACGCCGCGCATGTTGTCAGCATTGGTCGAGGAGGCAGTGACGGTCGGCGATCTGGTCCGGCTCATGACCTTCCGGCAAGGTAACGCCAACCTGGTCGAACTGACCCTGCCGCCGGAAGCGCCCGTGGTCGGCCGTCGCGTTGACGACGTGGCCTTCCCGGTGGATACGAGTTTGGTGGCGATCATCCGAGAGGGACGTGTCGTCACCCCCACTCCCGATGACACCCTAGAAGCCGGTGACGAGTTGCTATTCGTCGCGGCAGAGGATCAAGAAACTGCGCTAGAGGATCTGCTCGGGGACTAGTCGTCGCCGCAGTTCAGTCTCACTGCAGTTCAGTCGTCACTGGCTTCGGTCGGGGCAACTCGGTCAGCCATCGCACGGTCTTTGGCGGCGGCAAAGGCAGGTCGGATAAGGCGGTAGGTCCACCAGCCGGCCAGAAGTGTCAACGGCCAACCCATCGCTAGCTTGGTCACCCCGAGCGGCCCGACCAAACCGGCCAGGTACAGCGGCACCTGAACAAATACCCGCAAGAAGAAGGCTCCAGCCCAAATCCACGTTGCCGCCGAATACGCCCGACGCATCTGGTCATCTGACCGCCAACCAGAAATGTCCCCCGTCGCTCCACCCACCAAGACACCAATGAGTGGCCATCGCGCGAGCACCGACACCACCATCGCGATGCCATAGGCAATGTTGATCAGCAGGCCGGGCAGAAAGAAGTTCGCGGCGTTTCCGGTCTTGGCAGCCAAGAAGGCCGAGATCGCCACACCGACGAATCCCGCCAAGACCTGTTGGATGCTCTGGCGCCGGAACAACCGCCACGCGGCAATGAGGATCCCAGCAATGACGGCCGACCATACGGCACGCTTCAGATCGGTCTTGTCGAGCAGATAGACCAGCAAGAAGACAAGCGCCGGCAGGCTCGAATCAATGATCCCGCGCCAGCCACCGATCGCCTTGCTGAACATCGTGCCCTCGATCGAGGCGTCCTCACGAAGGTCTTCGGTGATCGCCTCAAGCGCAGGAGGAAGGTTCACATGGTGCGGTGTCGGTTCGGGGTTCGGGGCATCAGTCACGTGCGGGGTCACTCACCCGTCGCAATCGGCCTCAACGCGTATCGGGGGTTGTAGATCACCTGTTGGCCATCAACCTCGCACAGGCGACCAGTAGCGCTCATGACCCGGCCGGGATCGATACCAGCGATGTGGCGTCGACCCATCCAGATGAGTCGCACCCGGCCGGTGCCGTCGTACAACTCGGCCTCCACGCTGGCAATGCCCTCCACCGGCCGCAGGGTCACGGATCGCAGCGGTCCGGAAACGGTCACCACCTGACCACAGTCGCAGTCGTGAATCGCAGTCGCACCAGCGAAACGACTTGACTCCTGCAACTCCTCAGCCTCAACCTCGGCATCGCTGGAACGCAGTCTCCGCAGCTTTCCCCGGATGCCTGAGTCGTCCGCGTGTTCGGCCATGTTGTCAGGCTAACCCTTTCAGCTCAGAACGTCAGACAGCGAGTAGCTAACGGGTTCCTCCAGTTGGTCGAAGCGACAACTACGCGGATCGCGGTCGGGCCGCCACCGCTGGAACTGGGTCGTGTGGCGAAACCGGTTGCCTTGCATGTGGTCGTACGCGACTTCGACAACAAGCTCCGGTCGCAGTTGTTCGAAGGCCATGTCCTTGCCGCTGTTCCAACGCGATGGTGGGCCAAACGTGCCAGCCACGTCCCCATCGCCGGTCCGAAAGGGAGCGAGTACATCAACTAGATCGGCGCGTTTGACCATGGTGAATGACGATGTGACACCGACTGGTATTAGCTCGTCGCCACTGTCGTAAAGGCCCAGCATCAGCGAACCCACGATCGGGCCGGACTTGTGCCACCGGAATCCGTAGACGACACAGTCGGCAGTTCGACGATGCTTGACCTTGACAAGTGCCCGCTTGCCGGGCTGATAGACCGCATCGAGCGGCTTGGCCATCACACCGTCGAGTCCAGCCCCCTCAAACTGGCTGAACCAAGTCTTCGCAACACCTTGGTCTGTGGTGGCTGGCGCGAGGTGGAAGGGCGCTGTGACATCAGCGAGTGCATCCTCAAGTAGCCGCCGTCGCTCCTGCTGGGGCAACGCCATCGTGTCCTGATCAGCAAGAGCGAGCAGGTCGAATCCGACGAACAGGGCCGGCGTTTGTTCGGCCAGCAATTGGACCCGAGAATCAGCCGGATGGATACGGTTCTGTAGCGCATCGAAGTCGAGGTGGTCATCAGAGACGATGATGATCTCACCGTCGATGACGCATCGGTCGGGCAGCGAGCTAGCCGCTGCAGCCGCGAGTTCCGGAAAGTATCGGGTCAGCGGCTTCTCATTGCGGCTACCGATGACAACCTCTCCCGCATCCACGAAGAACACCGCCCGAAAGCCATCCCACTTGGCCTCGTACTGCATGTCGGCGGGGATCGCTGGAGCAGCTTTGGCGAGCATTGGGCTAATGGGTGGCATCACGGGTAGGTCCACGATCACTCCGTCTCCGACGGCTTGGCCGCCCGACTCGGCTGGACCCGCTTGGGTTCACCTGCCATCTTCGGATAGTCCGGCGGATAGGGCATCTCCGCCAGACCGCGGTCTGCCTCGTCCCGCTCATACATCTCAAGCAACGGGGTCAAGTCGTGGGAAACGTCGTCAATCGACTCGTGCACATCCCCGCGGCTGGCAAAGCGCGCTGGCATGGTCGCCATCGTGAAGTCAAGAGGGCGGCAATCCGGCACCTCGTCCCAATCCAACGGGGCCGACACCGGCGCGCCTGGTCGGGGCCGGACCGAGTAGGCAGATGCGATGGTCCGATCACGAGCGTTCTGGTTGTAATCGATGAAGATCGTCTGACCGCGCTCTTCCTTCCACCAGTTTGTGGTCACCAGGCCGGGCAGGCGGCGCTCCAACTCCCGACCCAACGCAATCGCGGCATGGCGGATATCGATGAACGACCACCGCGGTTCGATTCGGACGTAGATATGGATGCCCCTGCCGCCGGAGGTTTTGGGATAGCCGCGCAGCCCCAGCTCTTCCAGCAGAGCTCGTGCCTGAACCGCCACGGTGATGACGTCACCAAAATCTGTGCCCGGTTGCGGATCCAGGTCGATCCGCAGTTCATCGGGGTGTTCCACGTCGCCGGCGCGGACCGGCCACGGGTGAAAAGTGATGGTCGCGAGGTTGGCCGCCCACGCGATGACTGCCAGGTGGTCCGGACACACCTCGTCGGCCACCCGGCCAGAGGGGAAACTGATGCGCGCTGTGTTCACCCAGCCAGGTGCGCCTTTGGGGACCCGTTTCTGGAAGAAGGCATCTTTGGGCTTCTCGTCTCTAGCAGATACTTTCTGCCCCGGATTGACACCATCGACCCAGCGTTCCAGTGTGGTGGGCCGGTCCTTCAAGGCGCGCAAGATGCCGGGGCCAACCGAAATGTAGTACTGAACGAGGTCCAGTTTGGTTATGTCGAGGGCCGCGAACATTGGCCGTCCCGGGTTGGAAACTCGCACCGGAACGCCACCAACGTCAACCTCAACGGGTGATCCATAGCCAGCCACGGACTAGACGGTACTGAGTAAACCGACGCAGCGCGCGCCTCGACAGATACGATCGCCGACAACCCCTATGCCCATTCCACAGAGAGGTAGTCATGACCGAGGATCCAGCTCGATCCCCATTGACCGCCGAC
>JAGNDY010000054.1:6344-14264 GCA_018003655.1 Candidatus Nanopelagicales bacterium | reverse complement strand
CAACACGCCATCTAGTGCCACATACGCCCTGGTGACACCACCCGTGGTATATGCTCAGGCGCAACAAAGTTGGGTTCGTCATACCCGCAATCACCTTGAGCGCCCCGTTTCTGCTGGTCAGAGCGGGGCGTTTCTCGTTGCCGAGCGAGGTGCCGATGCTGCTGCACCGCCGAATCGCCCTCGCGCTGGCGCACCTGCGAGCTGCCCGCTACGACGGGTGCGCGAGTGACATCAAGCGTGCTGAGCGGCGGTTGAACGGCCTGCTCGACGAACTGCCCCGATGCCCAACGGGGAACGCCCGAATGGAGTGCTGATGGCTGAACACCCCGCCGCCCCGCTGCTCGCCGCCGACTTCGGCCGCCTGCCGCACACGAACAAACTCGGCGAGAAGGGGTTCGTGCAGCTGCCCGGCTTCGGTACCGCCGGCATGAGCAAGGAGCAGGCCGACGCGACGGGTGCCGCTGGACTCGCCATTGCCGAGGCGATCATCGAGGACTTGCAGGAGCACGGCTATCCGGTGCTGAGCAAGGCCGACATCAAGGCGCGGATCGACGCTGCGGCCAAGGGAACGCCGCCGCCGAGCGACATCTCGCTGTTGTGCAACCGGTGCCGTCAGCCGGTGCTGGGTGTCAAGGGTGTCGACCAGGCGAAGATCCATGTGGGCACTGCGGTGGCGTTGTTGCAGGCGCACATGGAGGCGTGCCGGTGAACCACGAGGAGCACCTGGCATACAAGGCCGCATTCGCCGAGCGGTCCACCGGTCGCGCCTCCGGTTGCGGCCACGAAACAGAGTGCCCACCAGCACTGTCGGTACCCGACGTACTCGTTCTCTGTCCAGCGTGTGGCGGCTATAACGAGTGGCACTACTGTCACTACTGCTGCCCCTCGTGCGGACACGGCGCATGAGCAGCCGATCCAAGCGCCGCGGCCAGATCCCGCCACGACCGCAGATCATCCCCGAGCAACTGCGCGCCCAGTTCGCCGGTGTGCCACAGGTGCTCAACCGGCAGCAGAGCATGGAGCTGGTCGTCATGCTGGCCGCGCAGTTGAACCGGATGCTCAACGATGACACCAGGTTGCCGTGGGTGACGTCGACCATTGACCAGCGATCCGATGGGTTCAGCCTGCATGTGCAGGTGTTGGAGCCGAGCGGGGATGTTGACGCGGTGGTGCTGTGATCCTCGTCGCCGGCCCGCCGTGTGGTGGCAAGTCGACATACGCGACTGAGCACGCAGCGCCCGGCGACCTGGTGCTGGACTTCGACGACATCGTGGAGCGCATCACGGGTGATCGGTACTCACGCGACGCCGATGCACTGATGCGAGCCCAGACCGAATACCACGAGATGGTGTGTAGATGGTTCAACGAGTGGGAACCATCGAGCACCGGGCGTGAGCAGATCGTCGACACCACCAATGGCACGCACCACTGATCTCGGCTACGGCGCCGAGCACCAGAAGCGGCGCGAGCGTGAACGGCCACTCGTCGAAGCCGGCAAGGCGGTGTGCTGGAGATGCGGCAAGCCGATCCTGCCGGATGAGCCGTGGGACTTGGGCCACGACGACAACGACCGAACTCAGTACAACGGACCCGAGCACGTTCGGTGCAACCGAGCGACCAAGGGACACCGCGCTGCGTTAGTGGTGGACGACTCTCGCGTGTGGTGAAAGTCGTTGCAGTGCAACGTGATTCGCGTGACTCACAGGCGTGAAATCCGTTGTGCGACAACACAATAGGGGGGGTGGGTTGGCATCGTGACACGCGCAAAAGAGTCGCTGACACCTCGCAACTCTAGTTTCCCTCCCCCGAACTGCTCGCACGGATCACTATGCGGCACAACAACTTTCGCGCATCGAAATGCGTTGCAACACAACGTGATTCGCGTTGGCGCGCAACAACTTTCGAGAGGAGCGAACCGTGCAACGAACGTGCGCAGTGTGCGGTCGCGACTTCGATGCGAAGCGCAAGGACGCCATTACCTGCGGCGCGACCTGTCGCAGCAATCGGCGCAACGGTAAGTCGGCAACGACCCCGACCGATACGCCGCTAGTCCGAGCCACCCGCGCGGAACTCGAAGCCGCCGGCAAGCTCGACACTCGGCTCGGTCAACAGGCGCTCGTCCTGGCAGCCGGCATGTCGACGGGCTCGGGCGTCGGCCAGTTGTCGAAGGAACTCGATCGCGTCATGGAGGCGGCGATCGGCATCTCGGTCAAGCCGCCCGCGGCGGGGACGGGCGATGCTGTTGATGAGCTCCGCGCTCGTCGTGATGCGAAGCGGGCCGGTTGACCACCGCGCTGCGACAGGTGACGCCGGCGTTCGCCAACTTCCCGGCGTACACCGAGACGCTCGGGCCCGAGGTTGCCGACCTCGCCACGATGGCGGGACTGACACCGGACCCCGAGCAGGAGCTGGCGCTCAATGCGTTGTTCGCGCTGAGTCCCAACCCGCTGATCTCCGCGGCGTTCGAGTTCGCGATCATCTGCGCCCGGCAGAACATGAAGACGGCGCTGTTCCAGATGGCCGCGCTCGGCTGGCTGTTCGTCACCGATCAGGAGCTCGTCGTCTGGTCGTCGCACGAGATGGACACCACCGGCGAGGCGTTCGACGACATCGTGAACCTGATCGCCGACACCCCGCAGTTGAGCCGGCGCCTGGATCCGAACTTCGGCAAGGAGCCGGGCATCAAGCGCGGCAACGGCAAGGAGCTGATTCGGCTGCGGCCGAGCGCGGAGTGCCGCCACGGTCAACGGCTGAAGTTCAAGGCCCGCACCCACGGCGGCGCCCGCGGTCTGACGGGGAACAAGATCATTCTCGACGAGGCGTACGCGCTCAAGAAGGTCCACATGGGCTCACTGCTGCCGACGCTCTCTGCGGTCAAAGATCCCCAGGTGGTCTACGGCTCGTCGGCCTGCCACGCGGATTCCGACGTGCTGCGCGCGCTGGTCGCCCGCGGCCGGGAAGGCGCCAGTCCCCGGCTGGGCTATCTGGAGTTCTGCGCGCAGCCCGAGGTGAACGCCTGCGCCGACGAGAACTGCTCGCACGTCTTCGGTGTCGACGGGTGTGCGCTCGATGACATCGAGTACCTGCGCCAGGCGAACCCCGCACTGGAGCGGCGCATCACCATCGACTACATCCGAGCCGAGCGGGAGGCGCTGCCGCCGAGTGAGTTCGGCCGGGAACGGGCGGGCTGGCACGACAAGCCCGACGCGGCCGGCGAGGCACTGATCAAGCCGGACGTGTGGAACGCGCTGGCCGATCCGAAGTCAGAACCGCTCGATCCGGTGGCATTCGGCGTGTACGTCAAGCTCGACCGCACCGCATCGGCCATCGCGGCTGTCGGCCGCCGCGCTGACGGCAAGCTCCACGTCGGCGTCGTCCCGGCGGTGCGCGGCAAGGCGATCGACTCACTGCCGGGCACCGCGTGGATTCCCGACCGGATCAAGGAACTGGTCGACGAATGGCACCCGTGCGCGGTGGTGATCGACGGCCACTCGGCCGCCGCGTCGCTCATCACCCAGATCGAGGGCATGGGCGTCGAGGTGTGCAAGTCCAACGCAACCGATCTGGCCAAGGCGTGCGGCGCGTTCTACGACGCCGTGACGGCCGAGCATGATTCGCCGGCCAGCCTGCGCCACCGCGGCGCCGGCCCATTGTCGCGCTCGGTCGCATCGGCCAAGCGGCGCGACCTGTCCGACGCCTGGGCGTGGGATCGCAAGGACAAGGACAGCGACATCACTCAGCTGATGGCGGTCACTCTCGGCCTACATGGGCTGATCGAGTACGGGACACCGGAGAAGGTCGAGGTATGGGGATTCCTGTCGTGACACCGCTTCGGATTTCGGCCACATTGGCACTGCTCGCCGTCGCGGCGATCATCGCTGGCGTTGCGCTGCTGGCCGGCGTCGCATGGGGCCTGATCGTCGGCGGCATCCTCGGGCTGATCGGCGCGGTGGTGCTCTACCCGGTGGACCGATCGGCCATGTCGTCGGCGGGCGGCGGGATGCGCCCCGGGCGGCATGAGGGCCCGTGAACCTACTCGACCGGATCAAGGGCGCCGGCGCCGAGCCAGCGCGGGACATCGCGACGATTGACGACTATGCCGCGCTGCTCAATCAGTTCGCGTTCAATGGGATTGGGTATGGCTACGGCAGCGGGCTCACCTCGGGCGTTCAGCAGACGCTCAAGGGTCCGGCGACCGAGATGGCGCCCAACAACTTTCGCGGCCTGGCCGAGCACGCCTACGCGGCGAACGGGATCGTGTTCGCCTGCATGTTGGTGCGAATGCTCGTGTTCTCCAGCATCCGATTCCGGTGGCGGTCGATGGCCAACGGTAAGCCGTCGGACATGTTCGGCACGCCCGAGCTGGCGGCACTGGAGCGCCCCTGGGTCGGCGGCACCACGCAGGACATGCTGTTGCGCACCATTCAGGACGCCGACCTGGCGGGCAATTCGTATTGGTTCCGCGAGACCTCGATGGCCCGGCTCGGCACGCAAGACCCCGGCGGCGAGATGGTGCGGCTACGGCCGGATTGGACCGACCTCATCGTGGGCGAGCGCCAGCTCGCCGATGGCCGTGGCCAGATCGGTTGGCGCAAGCTCGGGTTCGTCTACACCGAGGGCGGCATTCAGTCGGGCAACGATCCGGTCGGGCTGCTCGCCGACGAGGTGGCGCACTTCGCGCCGACGCCCGACCCGTTGGCGGCCTACCGTGGAATGTCGTGGCTGACCCCGGTTCTGCGCGAAATCCAGGGCGACCAGGCGATGACCCGCCACAAGCGGTCGTTCTTCGACAATGGCGCCACGGTCAACATGGTGATCAAGCACAAAGAGGGCGCCCAGCAGGCTGCGGTCGAGAAGTGGGTCAAGGAGTTCGACTCGAAGTTCGGCGGGGTGTCCAACGCCTACAAGACGCTGCAGCTCTATCCGGGCGCGGACGTTCAGGTGGTCGGGTCCAACTTCAAGGACATCGAATATCGGAGCACGCAGGGCGCCGGCGAAACGCGAATCGCCGCCGCCGCCCAGGTGCCCCCGATCATCGTCGGCCTGTCCGAGGGGCTCGAAGCCGCGACGTATTCCAACTACCTGCTCGCCCGTCGGCGGTTCGCCGACGGCACGATGCACCCGCTGTGGAAGAACGCATCGGGGTCGTTCGAGGACATCCTCGCCATCCCCGGCGGTGCCGGTAATCACCTCTGGTACGACACCACCGACGTGTCGTTCCTGCGTGAGGACGAGAAGGACGCCGCCGAGATCGCAGCCGCGAAGGCCGCGACGATCAACTCCTACATCACCGCCGGTTACGAACCTGAGTCGGTCGTCAAGGCGGTCGAGGCCAATGATCTACGGCTGCTGGTCCATTCGGGCCTCTACAGCGTGCAGCTCCAGAAGCCGGGCGCTGATACACCCAGTCCGACAACCCCGCCCGCCAGCGCGACCGAGCAGGGCCAAGGAGGTACCGAATGACGACCACCGAGAATCGGGCCGTTCGGCCGCCGCTGGAGTCTGTGCGCGAGACACCGTTCTCACTGTGCCGCTCGGCCGATGATGACGAACCCGGCGACGGCCTCACGCTCGACGGCTACGGCGCGGTGTTCGGCACCCGCACGATCATCGACAGTTGGGAAGGCCGATTTGCCGAGGAGTTCGCGCTCGGTTCGATGAAGCGGTCGTTCCGCGACACCCCGCCCAAGGTCCAGTTCGACCACGGCCGGCACCCGATGATCGGCTCCATACCCATCGCGGCGCTGCGTTCGATCGCCGAGGAGGTCGACCCCGAACTGGCGCCCAACGGCGGCGCGCACATCGTGGCCCGAGTGTTCGACAACTGGCTCATGGCGCCGGTGCGTGACGCCATCGCGGCCGAGGCGATCAACGGCATGTCGATGCGCTTCTCGGTGGTCCGCGAAGTGTGGACGACGTACGACGGCAAGCCGATCCGCGACGAGCAGACGCTGATGCAACTGCTGCGCGAGGCCATCTACGACGACGTGCCCGACGAACTACTCCCGATCCGCACGGTCAAGGAGGCCAAGGTGCCCGAGATGGGTCCAGTGGTCTGGCCGGCCTACACCGAGACCTCGGTGTCGATGCGTTCCCAGGTGATCGACCTGGGACGCCTCCATGAACCCGAGCAGCGAAAGTTGCTCGCTACGGCGGTATTCCTCGCGGATGCCGCCGAGCAGGACGACGACGCGCAGCGAGACGCCACCGAGCAATCGGCCGCAGTCGAGCACCCGTCCGAGTCCGACGACGCGCAGCGATCCACCGCCATTCCGGCCGTAGGTGAGCACCCGTCGAAATCGCGCCGAGCCAAGGAACGAGCGATCGACCTGGCCGAAGTGCGCACGTCGATGAAGTCCATCTACAAGAAGAAAGGCTCACTGAAATGAGCGACATCGATCCCCAGGACGAGGCCCGCGGTAGCGGCCCGACCCTGACCCATTCCCAGTCGGTCAAGCGCCTCGAAGAGGTGTTCGCCCGCATGGAGGAACTCGGCGAGGCCGACGAACTCAGCCCCGAAGAGGATGCCGAGTTCGCCGAGCTGCGTTCGGAGTTCACCGAGGTCGACGAGCACCGCAAGCGCCTGGAGCGCGCCGCGGAGCTGGCCGCCGTCCGCACCGCCGCCGCCGGGGTGAAGTCCTCGCGCAAGCTGCGCGTCGACAGCGGCTCGCAGCGTGGCCGCGACGAGTACGACCGCGACTCGATCCTCGAACCCGATTCGGTCGAGGACTGCCGATTCCGCAACCCGTGGGATCTGTCCGAGGTCCGCACCTTCGGCCGTGACGGCGGCGAGGTCGCCGGCGAACTGCGTGCCCGCGCACTGTCGGCGATCGAGAAGATGCAGGGCGCATCCGACGACATCCGCCAGGCGGCCACGCACATCATCGAGCGGTTCGACTCGAAGGACTCGCGGCTGGCCCGCCAGTGCCTCGTGACCTCCTCGCCCGAGTACCTGCGGGCATGGTCGAAGATGGCCGTCAGCAAGGGGCACACCCTGACGCCGGCCGAGCAGCGCGCCATGAACGAGGTCGAGCAGTTCCGCGCCATGTCGCTGACCGATTCGGCCGGCGGCTACCTCGTTCCGTTCCAGCTGGACCCCACGGTGATCGTCACCTCCAACGGGGTGCGCAGCGACATCCGCCAGGCGGCCCGCGTGGTCGTCGCGACGGGTGACACCTGGAACGGCGTCAGCGCGGCCAATGTGTCGTGGTCGTTCGATGCGGAAGGTTCCGAGGTGTCCGACGACGCCCCGAGCTTCGCGCAGCCGTCGATCCCGAACTACATGGCCCGTGGCTTCGTGCCGATCTCCATCGAGGCGCTCGACGACGAGCAGAACGCGGCCCAAGAGGTCGGCCGTCTGCTCGCCGGCGGCAAGGAGGATCTGGAAGGCACCAAGCTGATCCTCGGATCGGGCTCGGGTGAGCCGACCGGTCTGATCACCGCGCTGGTGGCATCCTCGCCGACCGTGATCGCCACCTCGGCGACCACCGACACCTTCGCGCTGGCCGACGTGTACGCCCTCCAGGGCGCACTGCCGGCGCGCTACCGGGCCAACGCCTCCTGGCTGGCGAATAACCTGATCTACAACAAGGTCCGGCAGTTCGACACCGCGGGTGGCAACGGCCTGTGGGCGCAGCTCGGCGACGGTCGGCCGTCTGTCCTGTTGGGCCGCGAGGCCCTGGAGGCCGAGGCGATGGACGGTGTGATCAACACGTCCGCGGAGAACTACTCGCTGGTGTTCGGCGACTTCTCCAACTTCGTGATCACCGACCGGATCGGCATGAGCGTCGAGTTCATCCCGCATCTGTTCCACACCAGCAACAACCGGCCCTCGGGCCAGCGCGGCTGGTTCGCCCGGTACCGGATCGGTTCGGACTCGGTGAATGACGGCGGGTTCAAGCTTTTGAACATTACCTAGTC
>JAGNDY010000054.1:3027-6244 GCA_018003655.1 Candidatus Nanopelagicales bacterium | reverse complement strand
GCCAAGGAAGCATTCACGTTCGACCAGGGCGGCGTGCCGCGGTTCTTCTCCGCCGGCTCCCTGGTCTCCGACGATGACCCGGGATTCAAGGGCCGCGAGCATCTGTTCGAGCCCGTCGAGGTCACCGCAGCCACCCGTGCCGCTACCACCGAGACGGCGACCGCCGGCCCCGGTGAGACGCGATCGCGCCGGCCACTCAAGAAGTCCACCGAACCGAAGGACGAAGACTGATGCTCAACGTCTACTCCAACACCCTGGCCGTCAAGGCGCTGGCATCGGGCACCGTCCAGACCGGCACCACCACCGGCGTCGCGATCGACACCGGCCTGTACGGCAACAACTTCCGCGACGTGCTGTTCGTCGTCCACTCGGGAGCGTTGACCGATGGCAGCTACGCCGTGACCGTCGAGGAGTGCGACACCAGCGGCGGCACCTACGCCGCGGTGGACTCCTCGCGCGTCCTGGGGTCGTTGCCGACATTCGCGGCCACCGATGACAACGTGTGGAACTCGTTCGGCGTTCGCCCGACGAAGCGGTACGTCCACATCGTCGTCACGGCCACCTCGGCAACCACCGGCGGCGTCCTGGCCGCGACCGCGGTCCTGGGCAACGGCGGCAACAACCCGGTCGCGCGTTCCTGACGCATGCCCGAGCTGGACACCTCCGACCTGCCGGCCGCGGTCCTCGCCCGATTCGCCGACGACAACGCCGCCCAGGACGCCATCGACGCTGCACTCGCTGCGGCTCGGCGGCACTGCGGATGGCATGTGTCGCCGGCGAAGTCGGAGACGATCGCGGTCGACGGGCCCGGTGGTCGAGTCCTCTCACTGCCCACGCTGAACCTGACCGGTGTGACATCGGTGACCGAACTCGGTGTCGCGGTGGATGTGTCGAAGCTGGACCGTTCGCAGCGCAAGGGCACGCTCACCAAGCAGTACGGCTGCTGGACGGGGCGCGACGGGGCGATCAGCGTCAACATCACCCACGGCTACACCGAGGACGAGGCGATCGACTGGCGCGTGGCCATCCTCGCGTTCGTTGATGCCCGCAGCCAGGTGGTCGAGCGCGCCGGCGATGAGAAGCGCCGCAAGGTCGACGACGTGGAGACCGAGTGGTTCGAGGCGGCGATCTCGACCGACGCTGAACTCCAGGCCCGGTTCTCGCAGTTTCGGATCCTGCCGTCGCCATGACCAGCTTCGGCGGCCAGACAATCACGATCGCGACGACCACCCCGACCGATCCGCCCACCTACGACGAACTCGGCCACGAGATCGTCACCACTGACGAGGTGGACGTGGGCGGCTGCCGACACCGGCCTCTCAACGTCAGCGAGACGCCTGAGTGGATCACCAACGTCGGCACGCAGGTATGGAAGACAACTGCTCCACCCGTCGATGAAGTCCTGGCGCTCGGCACCGAGAGCACGTTCGACGAGAGCGGCGTGACGTACCAAGTGATCGCAGGTGTGCAGCCGTTCCGCGACATGAACGGCAACCTGTTCAAATGCACGATCTTGTCCAAAGTCCAAGAGGCATAGGAGCTTCCATGAGTCTCTACACCGTGACCGAGCCGTGCGTCATCGGCCAGCTGCACTACGCCACCGTGCCGACACAGCCCATCGAGGTCGACGACGAGGTGGCGGCCCCCCTGGTCGAAGCTGGGTCGCTGGTGGCCTACCGGGCCGCCGTGCCAACTGACCACACGGGCGTGGCCGAAGGAGATCCAAACGTGGACCTGCTGCCCACCGGCGACTTCGCACCGGCAGACGGGCCGGCCGAGAAGCCGTCCCGCCGTTCCCGCAGGGCCGTCGAGGACTAACGAGCCCCCGTGGCGAAGCTGACTGATTTCATCGACCCGGACGTGATCGCTGAGTACCTCGAAACTAGCGAGGACATTCTCGCCGGCAAGATGGCGCTCGCCCAGGAGGTTGTCGACTATGCCCAGTCGATCGCCCCCGTCGACAGCGGCGACTACAAAGCGGGCATCCGCGTTCGTCGCTACGGCAAGTCGGGCGTCGGCATCGAGTTCTCCGATGACGCAAGCTCGTTCGTCGAGTATGGCACCGAGGACACACCCGAGTTCGCCGTGATGCGCAAGTCGATCGAGCACTTCCAGAACCGATGACGACCCCGCTCTCGGCCTACGCGCCCGAGGACATCACCACCGCCCTCATCGCCTGGCTGACCCCACTGCGCCGCACGTCCGACAGCCGCGCCGCGTCCGACCCGCTGCCCTTCACAGTCGTCGAGCACATCACCGGTACCGAGGACGCGGACATTGGCACCGCCGACCAGGTGGTGTCGGTCCACACCTTCGTGGCCAAGACGGCCGGCACCACGGTCCTGCGTGACGAGACGACCAAGACGCACCGTCGGATGCTGCTGCTCAACGACATTCGCCGCATCACCATCGGCGCCCGCACGATCGGCGTCGCCTATGTCGAGGTGGTCGAGCCACCCATCCCGGTCTATTACTCCGATGTCGTGCTCAGAAAAGTGGGCCGGTATCGGATTGGCCTCCCCTACGTCGCGGTGTAGTCGCCCACTACCGCCGCACGCGAGCCCCTGGTCAACGCCGGGGGCTCGTCGCATTTCGCCCAGTCCATATCCGCCGGATGTTCGTCCGGTTCAACCCTTTTCCGAAAGGAACACGTCAACATGACGATCCCCGAAACTGGCGTCGATTGGGTTGGCGCCGGACTCTCGCTGCGGGCTCCCGAGAGCCTGCGCCGTGGCACTGGCGTCGCGGTCCTGGCGCGCGATGCGCGCGGCTCCGCAACCGATGTCTCGCCGCACAACGAGGACGGCTCGATGCGCTGGTCCCCGTTCGCGGCCGACGGCGATCCGCGCGACGACCTGCTGTCGATCATCAAGCCAGATGGCTACTTCCAGCCGAACCCCGAGCCGAACGAGGGCTTCATCAACCTCGGCGCGTTCAAGGATGGTGACGGCCCGTCGTGGAAGCCGAAGATCACCAACGACCACTTCATGATCCTCCAGTCGACCGAGCCGTACGCGAGCGACATCACCGAGCAGTCCGAGCCGTTCAGCGTGACGCCGGTCGACACCGGTACGCCGTGGGTGCAGCGGTTGCGCCTCAATCGGCCGTTCACCGATGTCGACGGCAACTCGCTGATCGAGGACTCGGGGCTGCAAAACGCGGTGTTCGCCCGGCTGGTCACCAACGCCAACCCGGGGCGGCAGTTCCTGTTCTTCCG
>JAGNDY010000054.1:0-2927 GCA_018003655.1 Candidatus Nanopelagicales bacterium | reverse complement strand
GCGCAGTCCTACGACAGCCTGTTCTCACCGACCCTGCTGACGTTCGACGACGGCAGCGTGATCAGCATCCCGCCTCACCCGTCGTTGCGGATGCTCGATGATGACGCTCTGGAAGCCTGGGATGCACTGCAATTCGAGGCTGAGACCTACGATCGCCACCCTGATGAGGATGTGTCTGAGCAGAACGTCTACGACGCCAACGGAAACCTTGTCACCACCTTGCCACCGACGACCCGCAAGGGTGATCTGATCGGCCCGCCGTATCGCAAGGGTGGCGTACCGATCTCGCCGCCGTGGGAAGTTCGCACCGCCCAGGCCGCGCTCGGCGAGAAGGAATACGAGCGGCTGCGTAACGGCAAGTTCGACGGCCAGCGTGGCGGCGCCCGACACGTTTGGAAGGTCTGGAACAAACAGGGATTCGAGTTGGCCGAACGGCGGGCCGCCGATCCCAAAAGTAATGGCGGCAGTGTGGATCTGGCGCCAGTTTCCGAAACAGATCGCGCGGGATCTGCACCGGTTCCACCAACTACGGATAGCTGATTGGCATCGCGGCGCCCGCGACGCCGACGGCCATCTAATCCTGAGCAGCTATGAACTACTGAACTATGTCGAATATCTCGACGACGAGAGCGCGTTCAAGACCGACGCCGAGCGTGGCGGTCACTGGCCCGACTGGAAACAAATGCTCGCCGAAAACGTGAACGAGTCCTACCGGATGCGCTCAACGTACGCGGCGGTCAACTCCGAAGGTGGAGACGCCGCATTCGACACGTCCGAGATCGAGTTCGTCGACCCGGTGGAACGTGAGCGCCGCGCCAAGGCCGATACCGCCAAGGCTGAATCAGATGCTAAGTCGCAATCCGCATTTGAGACAAAGTTGGGTTACACGCGATGACCGAAGGGAGGTAGACCGTGGCACCACTTCTCGCAGAAGTCGAAGTAGCCCTCAATGAACGGTCCTCCCGATCAGTCGCTGATCAATTGGTGGGGGACTTCAAGAAGGCGGGCGCGGTCGCCGGTCGGGAGTTCCGTAGCGGCCTGTCTGACTCCATGACCAGCTCGCAACTCAACGCCTTCACATCCTCGTTCGCCAGTTCCGTTGCGCCGCAGTTCCAGCGACATGGACGGCAGGCCGGTGAGGCGTTCGGCCGGGGCTTTGAGTTGTCGGTCGGCCAGATAGTCACCCGCGTCGTCACCTCCCTCGGCCTAGCCGGTGCGGCGTCGGCGGTGCTCTACAAGGGCTTTGAGCGTTACGAAGCCATCGACGCGGCGAAGAATCGCCTGGATAGCCTGAACCGGACGATGGCCGGTACCGGACGCGCGGCGCTCGATGTCGGTCAGGTCATGGAAACCGTCACGAAAACCGTTGAGGGCACGCCGTTCGCGCTCGATCAGGCGTTCTCGATCGCCACCCGCGCACTGGCCACCAACACCGGCGACCTCAAACGGTTTATGACCGATGTTGCCGACGCGGCGGGATTCGCGGGAACAGACATCGGACGTATCGGCGAGGCGTTCCTCGACGTTGCCAACCAGGGCAAGGTGTCGATGGAACAGCTCGGCAACCAGTTGCAGGACATCCCGATCCAAGCGTGGCTGGCCGAAACGATGCACAAGTCCAGTGCCGAAATCTCTGAGATGATCAGTCAGGGCAAGGTCGGCCTCGAAGACCTGATGCGCACTGTCGAGCAGCACGCTCCAGGGTTCGCCAAGGCAGCCGGCGACACGGTGCAGGGCGCGATGGCCAACCTGCAGACCTCGGTCGCCCGTCTGGGTGCGAATTTCCTCGGAGCGTTGTTCGGGCAGCCGACCGAGGACGGCAATGAACTCGTCAACGTCCTCAAGACATTGCAGGAACGCATTGACGAAGTCGGCCAATGGGTGACCGCACATCAGAACGACATCCGGCGCATGTTCGATGATGCGGCGGATGTCGCCGGGAATCTCGCGAGCACGATTTCGGAGATCATCGACACGCTGGGACGCCTCGGCATCGGTGTCGACGATGTGGTGCAGGCATTCGTTGCGTGGAAGACGATTGAAGGCGTCACCGCGCTCACGACATCGCTCACCGGCATCAACACCATGCTGGCGACGACGATCCCTGCGTCTGCGGACAAGGCGGCGACGGGTATCACGGGTGCGTTCAGCAAGATCGTGCTGCCGGCGTGGATCGCGTCGATGTTGCTCAACAAGATCGACGAGGCGACGGGTACCAATGCGGGGACGGCGCTGGAAATCCCCGGTTCTGGCGTCTGGTTCTTCGATCGGATTTTCGGTGACAAACCATGGTTCCCCGGGAAGACGGTCGATGGTTCCGCGGTGCCAAGTTCGGAGCCACCGGAGAGCACTCCTGGTTCCGGACCTTCGGGGTTGCCGATCCTTCCGCCCGGGGGTGGTGGTAGTAGCGGCCTGCCCAAGGCGCCGCAGATCCCCTATCCGGCGGCGTATGGCCAACCACCCGGCCCCGGCGAGTCTGTCGAACACTGGCAGGCGCGTATGGCCGAGATCGACGCTGAACATGATCTGGCCGAGAAGCGGGCGCGTGTCACCCAATTGCAGGCCGATGCGAATGCCACTGCCGACGATGTGGTCAAGGCGCAGAACGATGCAGTGCAGGCGCAGATCCGCGCGACGCGGACCACAGAGGCGTTGCGAAAGGCCGACCTGCAACAGGTCGTCGCACCGTACGACCCGCGCTACGGGGTCATGCGGCCCGGCGAGACGGCGGCGCAATACGGTGCCGAGTCGTCGTTCTTCGAGGCCCAGCACGACCGCGCGCAAGCCGAGGCCGACCTCAAGGCGTTGCAGGATTCCGGCACCGCGTCGACCGCCGAGTTGGCCGCGGCGCAGAACAAACTAATAAAGGCGCGTGACAACGAGAATCAGGCGCTATTACGTCTCAACGAGACCAGCAACAAGACGGC
>JAGNDY010000053.1 GCA_018003655.1 Candidatus Nanopelagicales bacterium | reverse complement strand
ATCCGCGCGGAGGATCGCCTAGACGAGCACGTCGACTGGCGGGCAGTGAAGGTGGCGAGTTGGGGTGTTGCCACCGCGTCTGTGCTCGGAGCAGTCGCGGCTGGATTCACCGCCGTCGCTGCTGGCGCCGGTGCAGTGATTCTGGTGCGAAAGGCACTGCGGGTCGAGGACAAGCAGCGTGGACCCCGCTTCGAGCCGGTGTCAGGTCCTGCCGGCTCTGGTCGCGCCAGCGTCGTGGAGAGCCAACGCGGCATTGATCAAGCCGACGTGTGAGAAGGCCTGGGGCATGTTGCCGAGCATGCGGTGGTTGATGGAGTCGTACTCCTCGGATAGCAGACCGACGTCGTTGCGAACGTCCAGGATCCGATCGAAGAGCATCTGCGCCGCCTCGACGTCGCCGATGATTGCAAGGGCCTGAACGAGCCAGAAGGAACAGATGATGAAGGTGCCTTCGGTTCCAGGTAGCCCGTCGTCGGTGGTTTCGGCCAGATAACGCAAGACCAGGCCATTGACCGTCAGCTGCGCCTGTACCTCGTGGACGGTATTGATGATTCGCGGATCGTCGGGCGGCAGGAAGTCAACTTGGGGGATTACCAGCAGCGCCGCATCCATCTCCTTGGAGCCGTAGGACTGGGTGAAGCAGTTGCGGTCGGGGTCCACACCGTGGGCAAGGATGTCCTCTTTGATCGCGTCGGCGGCCGTTCGCCATTCCTGCTCATCGCCGTCGGCGCCGTAATCGGCGATCGCGCGCGCCTTGCGATCGAGGGCTACCCAGGCCATCACCTTTGAGTGGGTGAAGTGTTTGCGGTCACCTCGAACTTCCCAGATGCCGTCGTCTGGCTCGCTCCAATGGTCGCGAACGAACTCGGCGAGCGCCTGACCCATCATGCCCATGTCCTTGCCTGGCTTGAGTCCTGCCTGCAGGGAGTAGTAGCTGGCGTCGGCGACTTCGCCGTAGACGTCCAACTGGAACTGGCCGGAGGCGGCGTTGCCGATCCGAACCGGCGTTGAGTTCTCGTACCCGGGCAGCCAGTCGATTTCGGTTTCTTCCAGTCGCCTTTCGCCGCCGATCCCGTACATGATCTGCATCTGCGCAGGGTCCCCAGCGACGGCTCGCAGTAGCCAGTCCCGCCAAGCCTTGGCCTCGAGGGTGTATCCGCAACGCATGAGCGCCTCCAGCGTGACTGCGGAATCGCGCAGCCAGCAGTAGCGGTAATCCCAATTGCGCGGACCGCCGATCTGCTCCGGTAGCGACGTCGTTGCCGCAGCGGTCACGCCGCCGCTCGGCCAGTACGTCAATGACTTCAGCGTGATCAGTGAACGAACAATCGCGTCCTGGTAGGTGCCAAAGTCTGGGCAGGTCTCGCTCCATTCCCGCCAGCCGTGGGTCGTGTGCTGCAGGATCGCGGTCGGGTGGGAGGGATCGGGCACCGGTTCCCACGAGTTGTGCCAAAGAATTTGGAAGATGTAGGTCTGACCGGGTTCCACCGTCAGATCGGTCACAACTGTGTGATCGTCGATGTCTACTTCGACTCCGCCCGGACTCACCACCAAGACTCCGTCCGGCCCAGCCATCGCGTGGAGTCCAAAGTCGGTCTCGCGCACAAACGGTTTGCCCCGGCCGTAATCGAAGCGAAGTTTCAATTCGCTGCGGACATGCACACTGCCCTCAAGACCTTCGACGATGCGGATGACTTCCGGCTTCTTGTGGCTCGTGCTCTCACGTTTTGGCATGAAGTCGGTGATTCGAATCGTTCCCTCGTGGGTGGCCATCTCCGTCTCAAGGACCAGTGTTCCGGGGCGGTAGTTCCGGCTGACCGAATCGATGTCAGTCGTAGGTGCAATCGTCCAGTGGCCGTTGTCCTCCGTTCCCAGCAACGCCGCGAATGCGGCACCGGAGTCGAAGTGCGGCAGGCACAACCAGTCAATGGATCCGGCACGAGAAACCAAAGCAATGGTGTGTAGATCGCCGATGACTGCGTAATCCTCGATTGGCGCGCTCATGGGTCGCATGCTCGCGCAAAACCACTGCCGATGTGAGGTTTAATCCTTCGGGTCGGCTAGTGAGTCCGCGATGCGCAGTTGCGTTTGGGCGTCCACGGCGGGTGCCTTCTCGCCTTGATCCGTGCGCGGCCCGGGGGCGCGGCGGAATTCAAACGGTTCGCTGGCTCGTCCCGGTTGGACGAACCAACACTGCGCATTCTGCCTCGACTCGAGAATCTGCATGAACACGTCGACAACCTCTTCGACGGTCAGCAGTGGAACGCCAGCCTGCGCCAGACCTTCTCGAATGTCGTCAACGATCGCGGTATCGGCGAACGCCGGGCAGACCGCATTCACTCGCACATTCTCGTGGGCGTGAGCTTCACCAAGTGACCGGGTCAGACCAACAACGGCAGCCTTGTTGGCCGCGTAAACGGGGTCGAATGGGACAGGCATCAGCCCAGCCATGCTCGCGGTGGCGATGACGTCACCGCCACCGCGCTGACGCAGTGCGGGAAGAGCTGCGTTGAAGCCGAAGACGACCCCGTCAAGATTGATACCCATGACCTTGCGGTAGCGCACCTCGTCGAAGTTCTCGCCCATCCGTAGGGCCGATACGACGCCAGCATTGAGCAGCACCATGTCCAACCCGCCGAAGTTCTCTACCGCGCAGGCCACAGCTCGCTGGTTGTCGGTGTAGTCCGTGACATCGCAGGCGATGAAGATGCCCCCGACCTCGTCGGCCACCACCTTCCCGAGTTCTTCGTTGATGTCGGCGATGACGACCTTGACGCCTAGCGCGCCAAGGCGTCGGGCAATCGCTGCGCCGAAACCTTGCGCGCCGCCAGTGATTAGTGCGACCTGTCCGTTGAAGTCCCTGTTCATATGACCATCTTGGCGCACGGCGTCGCGACAATCCAACGCCGGAGGTCAGGCAGACTCGCAGAAACTCGAGGCCGTCGAATCGAGCACCGGATTGGTGGGGACGCCGAAGTCGCACATAATGCTGGAGTGCAGATCAGCGAGTCGACAGTGACGGTGTCCGAACGATCGGTGAGGGTCCTTCAGTGCGGTCCCGGCGACGGTGAGTTAGTGGTTCTACTGCACGGTTTCCCCGAGCTCGCGGACTCGTGGCGACACCAGTTGCGCGCCCTCGGCCAGGCAGGTTACCGCGCAGTTGCACCCGACCAGCGGGGTTACGGCGGCAGTGACAAGGCTGGCCCATTCGACGTCGACACCCTTGCCGGCGACATCGTGGATCTGATCCACGCGCTTGGCCACACCGAGGCAGTCGTTGTCGGCCACGACTGGGGTGGGGGTGTGGCCTGGACGCAGGCATCACGGCGTCCCGACTCGGTGACAGCACTAGTCACAGCGAACTGCCCACCGCCAGCGGTGCTCGCTCGCGCCATGACCAGGAGCTTCAAGCAACTGCGAAAGTCGTGGTACATGTTCTTCTTTCAGATTCCACGTTTGCCCGAGTACTGGCTCACCCGTGACAATTCTGTCCAGATCGCGCGATCGTTGAGGGGTGGCAGCCACGTACGTAGCGCGTTCTCCGGCGCTGATCTCGAGCACTATCGCGAGGCATTCAGTCAGCCGGGCGCGGCCGAAGCGGCGATCGGTTGGTACCGAGCCGCCATTCGCAGTCCCAAGAAGTCCACGACTCACTCGCCGGACAAGATCACGGCGCCAACGCTGGTGCTGTGGGGACTGAGGGACCAATTTCTCGGTGCTGACTTGGTCTCGCCCGGCAGCCTCGCAACGGTGATGGCAGCCGGGAATGTGCCGACTGTGCGATTCATTGCTCAGGCTGGTCACTTCGTCCAGAACGAGGCACCGACGGACTTCAACGCCGCCCTACTTAATTGGCTTTCGCAGGGACCGGGCAACTAGTGGGCTCTGTCCCGCACGCAGTTGCTACCCACCGACATTGAATGCCCCCGCCGCGACCACGCCGCCGATCAGTGGTCCAACGGTCGCGATCCAGGCATAGCCCCAGTTGGAGCTGCCTTTGCCCTTCATCGGCAAGAACGAATAGGTGATTCGCGGACCGAGGTCACGGGCTGGATTAATGGCGTAGCCAGTCGCCCCTCCAAGGGAAGCGCCCACAGCGATGACGACGAATGCCACGCCCGCGTACCCGAGGGCTGCATTGCCGAACTGCGGCGCACTGTCCGCGGTGCCGGGCTGAAACGGCGAACTTTCCAGCACCCAGTAGACCAGGACGAACGTCGCGATGGCCTCGGAGAGTAGGTTCCACCAACGGCTTGGCACGGATGCGCTGGTATAGAACAGGCCACCAGTTCCGGAGTTATCTCCGTTGGTGTCGAATTGCTTCTTGTACAACAAGTACGCAAGCACCGCACCGACCAAGGCACCGAGCACCTGCGCCGCAATGTAGATCGGCACGCTGCGCCACGTCTGCGCGTCGGTCATTGCGAGTGCGACGGTGACCGCCGGGTTCAGTTGTGCCCCACTGCGCCACGACACTGACGCGCCGACAAACACCGCGAAGCCCCAACCGAAACTCGTGAGCAGCCAGTTGGGTCCAAACCCGAAAGACTTCTTTAGCGACTGGTTGCAGCCGACCCCAATGCCCAGCAACAGCAGTAGCGCGGTGCCAATGAACTCAGATACAAAGATCGTCATATTCGAGATCGCCATAGTCGGGCAACCTAGCCACATCGCTCCGGTGACGCCTGTCCAAGGGACTCGTGCGCGTGGTAGCCACAAGCCGGGGAACTGCGGTCCGCCAACAGCCTGCCGTCGAGTGGACCCCTAGCATGGGATCCAATCTGTTAGGGGTGACATGAGACGCGGGTATTCGCGATTGACCACTGCGGTCGCGCTCGTGCTGGTGATCCTTACGGCTGGTTGCAGTGGGACCCCGGCCTCGCCTGCGACGGAAACAACGACAGCCAGTGCCGACACCACCACTCAGCCCGCAAACCCCGACGACCTGGACGGTCGGTATTGGCTGACGCCCGGGACTCGACTGAATATTGAGTCGACTGGAGCGACTTGGCCTGCAGGCAGTGGCGTTCTCGAGGTGACGAAGCTAGATAATGGCGACCTTCAGTTGACTGCCGATGCTGTCGCCAAAAAGGCTAGTGATCGGTCGTGGGCCCTGGATTTGACCGTGACCACGATCGGCCGGGCCGTCCGAGGAACAGTGGTCAGCGAAGGCGTGACCTGGCGGGTTCAGACGAACACCGGCGTCATCACGGCAGTCACGAAGGACGACGCGTTGACCATCTCATCGTTGCGAGCGGTCACGATCACTGCACGTGGCGATCGAACCCCTGGCCCAATGACGTTTGTGCTCACCGGTCGGACTTCCAGCTCTTGAGGATCTGTTCGCGCTGGTCGGGCGCCAAGTACTTCACCGCCTCCCGAATGGTGACCCCGGAGCATCGATGCGCGCGGGGGAGGAGCCAGGTGAACACCTCATCGGGTCTGCCCTTGGACATGTCCCGCAGCACCCAGCCGATCGCCTTGCGGATGAAGAACTCTCGGTCCGCAAGTTCGGTGTCCGCGTAGGTGAAGAAGCGGCTGGCGTCCCCGGAAGGAGTGCACACGATTGCCCGTTGGGACAGCAGCGCAGCCCGGCGGACCCAGAAATCAGCATCAGCGATCCAGCGATCGAGCGCCGAATCAATGTCGGGATCGGGTTGAAACCGCATGACGATCGGCGAAACAACGTCAGTTGCGAGCGGGTCAACCAAGGCCCAGGTGTGCGCTTGCCGAAGGCGCACTTCGCAGAAGGCGAGGTCCTCGATTCGCAGCAGATCAGCGCGTGCTCGCAACGCCTCTATGCTCGCGGACCGCAACTCGTGAACAGGACGTTTCCACAGCTCGGTTGCGAGCGCCAGTAGCCGCTGGTGGGTATCGATGCTGGCTTGATCGAGGAGCGCCCTCGTCAGTTTGCGAACTTGCGGGACCGTCGCGCCCAGGTGCTCGAGATCGCTCTTGAGATACCTCTTCTCCTGCGCGGCTCTGGCATGGGTGCCGAGATTTACCAATGAAGCGGCGAACTCATCGACGAGCGCTTCGACCGACGCGTTCCTATTGGCTGTCACATCGCACTATCCTGGTCCTATGCCCCTAGATCCAGCAACCGCGTCAATCTTGCAGGCCTTAGCAGCGATGGATGCCCCGGCGATGAGTAGCGGAACGCCCGAGATTGCGCGCAAGGCGTTCCGAACGCTGACCGTTGACGCTCGGCCAGAGCAGTGGAAGGTGCCGGTCGGGGACGTCACTGACGTTGAGATACCGGGCCCCGTCGGGCCAATCCGGGCACGGGTCTACCGCCCGCTTCGCACCCACGATGCCCAGCCGTCCGCTTACCCGACGGTCCTGTTCATCCACGGCGGTGGCCACGTCATTGGAGATCTTGAGACCCACGACAACTCCGCGCGAACCATTTGTCGCGACGTCGACGCTGTCGTGGTCAGCATTGACTACCGCCTGGCACCGGAGTCACCGTGGCCGGCGGCACCAGACGATTGCTTCGCGGCAAGCGAGTGGGTGTTTGACCACGTCGCCGAACTGGGCGGGAACCCCAGTCGGGTCGGTGTCGCGGGCGATAGTGCGGGCGCCAATCTCGCCGCGGTCACCGCACTGCGTTCGCGGGACGTCGGTCGAGACTTCACTGCTCAGCTCTTGCTGTACCCAGTCGTGGATTTCCAGGCTGAACTCGAAAGCTACCCGTCCCGTGTCGAGTTCCAGGAGGGCTACTTCCTGACGCTTGACGACATGGTGTGGTTTGGACAGCACTACGCGGGCGAAGTCGATGACCTGAGCCACCCGCATCTTTCGCCCATGCACGCGGATCTAGCTGGAATGCCAACTGCCGTCGTCGCAACCGCAGAGTTCGACCCGCTGCGCGATGAGGGCGAAGCGTTCGCTGCGGCCCTGGTCGAGGCGGGCGTTGAAGTTGTGCAGATCCGCTTCGGTGGGTTGATCCACGGATTCTTCGATCTTGGCCCGCTATCGCCCGCTTCTGCCAAGGCTGTGACGACATGCTGCAAGGCCTTTGCGAGCCTGATGCAGTAAACGCCGTGGCTTCGTGTCACACTGGAGTTGGCATTTCGCCGCAAATAAGGAGAAACACGAAGATGGCACAAGGCACAGTAAAATGGTTCAACTCTGAAAAGGGTTTCGGATTCATCGAACAAGATGGCGGCGGAGCGGACGTTTTCGTCCACTACTCAGCAATCGCGACCGATGGCTTCCGCACTCTAGATGAGGGCCAGCGAGTCGAGTTTGAGATCACCCAGGGTCAGAAGGGCCCGCAGGCAGACCAGGTTCGCCCTGTCTGATCCTGCGTTCGCACAGTCCATTTGAAGGCACTGACGAGTAGATCTCGCACGATGTCGTCCTAGGATTTGCGTTCACGACTAGTCCCCGGCTTCGCACCTAACCGTGCGGAACCGGGGACTTGGTCGTTCTTGACCTCATCTCGCGGTCTACTGTGGTAGAAGACACCCCCCGGGGTACCCGAGTCTGAATGAATCGCGGCGCACACGAGTCCGGCAGCGATACGTTCAGTACACAAGGGTTGGCTTGACGCTGGGACCGAGGCGCTGAGGAGACATTCTGATGAGTGGCTTGAATCTCGACGACGTCCAGTATGTGGACCTGCATGGCCACCGGCGGGCCTACCTGAAAGTTGGTTCCGGACCAGCCCTGTTGTTGATTCATGGGATCGGCTCCCGGCACGAGACGTGGCTGCCAATTGTGGAGCGACTGTCCAAGCACTACACGGTCATTGCGCCCGATCTGCTCGGACATGGCCGATCAGCGAAGCCCCGAGCGGATTATTCCATCGGCGGATACGCGAACGGTATGCGCGACCTCTTGGCGGTGCTGGGTATTGAACGAGTGACCGTCGTTGGCCACAGCCTTGGCGGTGGCGTCGCCATGCAGTTCGCGTACCAGTATCCGCAGCGGACCCATCGGATCGTTCTCGTTGGAGCAGGTGGACTCGGTCCGGAAGTCAATCCGGTGATTCCGCTGTGCACTCTGCCCGGCGGTGGAGTCGGGCTGGCGCTAGTTTCGGCAAAGCCCATTCGGATGGTGGGCGATCGCCTGTTGAAAGGTTTGCACCGTACGGGTCTGCCGTTCACAGCCGATCTTGAGCAGTTGTCGGTCGTCTATGACGATCTGAGCAGCAAGGAGGCTCGGCAAGCCTTCCGGCATGTGCTGCGAGCGATCGTCGACTGGCGTGGGCAGATCGTAACGATGCGCGATCGCGCCTACCTCGCGCAGTATTTGCCAGCAATGGTGGTGTGGGGGCAGCGGGACACTGTGATCCCGGTGGCGCATGCCGAAGTGGCACAGTCGCTCCTGCCTGGCGCGAGGCTGGAGATATTCCCCACCGCGGGCCATTTCCCGCAAGCCGACGAGCCGGAGCTATTCGCCGACGTCCTGATGGATTTCATTGAAACCACAACGCCGGTTCGATATGACGGCCGACGTTGGACGCGGGCCTTGCGCCGCGGCGCAGCACGCAACAGTCTGGCTACGTTTGACGACATTCCGACCGACCCAAGCGGTGACCTGCCCGGCCAGGCAGACGTGATTGTCCTGAAGCGCTAAATAGGTTGCCAAGCAGACAGTGCTTCCTCTGGTGGCAATAGCGAGCGACCGTTGCGAATCGCCGTTAGCGTTGGACGTTGTGGCGAACCATGCCGATATGGGCGCCAGTAGATCCCGACACGAGGAGTTCCGCAGTGCCTAAGTTTGAGCGCCTTTCTGGTTGGGATTACGCCACGTGGTTTTCGGCCAGCGAGGATCCCGTGATGCGATCGACGATGATCGGTTGCCTGGTGCTGCAGGAGTCGCCGGACTGGGAACGGCTTGTTGATCGTTACGACCGAGCCAGCCGGGTGGTGCCAATCCTGCGCCAGCGCCTGGTCGAAGGACCCGTTGGTATCGCCAACCCACGATTGGTCGTGGATCCGAACTTTGACCTCAGCTTCCACTTGCGCCGTTTTCTCATGCCGGAAGGCTCCACCTGGCAAGACGTTCTGGACGAGTGCAGCCGCCAAGGGATGACTGACTTCGACCGCGATCGGCCGTTGTGGAAGGTGACGCTGCTGGAAGGCCTGCCCGGTGGTCGGGCAGCATTGATCTCCAAGTTGCACCACGCGATCGCCGATGGGCAAGGCGCCATGCAATTGGGGGCGGCGCTGGTCGACATTACGCCCGAGGGATTTGACCTCGGTCCAATACCGCCAGCACCCGAGGGACTGGAATTGAGTCCCCGTCACTTCGCCGAAATCATGGTTCAGGACAACACAGAGTGGATCATTAACACAGCAAAGAACGCGGTCAAGAATGCCGTACCGAATCTGGTCAGCTTCCTCACTGCCCCGCAGGAATCGATCGAGCAAGTCGCCGAGACGGTGAGCTCATTGGTCCGGATGGCAAACACGCCCACTTCACCGCTGTCGCCGGTGATGACCAAGCGGAGCATCAACTACCACTTCGGCAACTTCGACGTTCGTTTCCGCGATTTGCGCGACGCCGCCAAGGCCAATGGCCACACCATCAATGACGCGTTTCTTGCCGGGGTTTCGTTGGGTATGGCTGAGTATCACAAGCGCGAAGGTGAGCCGGTTGATGAGCTTCACATCAACATGCCGATCAGCCTGCGAGTAGCCGGCGATGGTGCTCAAAACGCGGTAACCATTGCCCGATTCAACTTGCCGACCAATGAGACAAACGTTGACACGTTGATGGACATCCTCGGCAAGACGGTCAAGCGAATGCGGGCAGAACCGGCGATGGAGTACACCAACCAACTGGGAGAGATCAGTCGATTCATTCCCAAGGAGTTGCTCACCGCCGCTGCACAGGCAAGCGACGTAACGGCCTCAAATGTGCCTGGACCACCCATCGACGTCTACCTCGCTGGGGCAAAGGTCGAGGCAATGGTGCCGCTACCGCCACCGATTGGTGCAGCGGTCTTCGTCGCGCTGTTGACCTATCACGGCACCGCCGCCATCGGCGTCGCGATGGACGACGCTGCCGTGACCAACCGTGAGTTGCTGATGGAGTGCCTCAGGTATGGCTTCGCGCAGGTGACGGGCAAGCCGGTCTCGGCTGATAACCCCCTTACCGGCAAGAAGGCTGCCGGCAAGAAGGCTGCCGCGAAAAAGGCACCCGCGAAAAAGGCACCCGCGAAAAAGGCTGCGACGAAGAAGGCTGCGGCGAAGAAGGCTTAAGCGCCGCGGCTCTACGATTGACCCATGACCGGAACCGGTGATGAGTCGCTCGTCCACCGCGCGACCGCACGCTTCGAGGTCACATTTTTCACGATCTCAGCCGCCCTGCTGATATTCGGTGGGGCTGTCTACCTACTTGGTGAGGAGTCCCTCGGCGAGCTGATCTGGGCGATCTCCACCGTCTTGGGCCTACTCGTCGCGCTGGTTGTCACCGGCAATGCACTCTTGCGCAAGCGCTTCACCGTCGACGTGATCGCGCTGCTCGCGTTGGCCGGTTCACTGTGGGTCGGCGAGATGCTGGCCGGGGCGATCGTTGTCGTGATGCTTGCTAGCGGCGAGCTCTTGGAAGCGCGCGCCGCTAGTCGTGCCCAACGTGAGCTCAGTCTGCTCGTGAGCCGAGCCCCGCGGCGTGCCCGCAGATATGTCGGTGATGCGGTTGAGGACATCGACATATCCCAGGTTGCCCAAAGCGATCGACTCATCGTTGGATCGGGCGAGGTCATTCCTGTCGACGGCCGGCTCCTGGGCAACGGCACGTTCGATGAATCGGCTCTCAGTGGTGAGGCGATACCAGTAGGGCGGGTCGCTGGTGACGACATCCGCAGCGGAGTGGTCAACGCTGGGCGGCCGGTGGATCTGATCGCGACCGCAACTTCCGAGGAATCGACCTACGCCGACATCGTGCGGATGGTCGAGCAGGCACAGGCGACCTCTGCGCCGTTTGTGCGGACGGCGGACAAGTTCGCGGCTGCCTTCGTTCCGATCACCCTGCTACTCGCGGCGGCAGCGTGGATCTTCAGCGGCGATGAGGTGCGAGCCGTTGCGGTCCTCGTCGTGGCGACTCCGTGCCCGTTGCTGCTGGCCGCGCCCATCGCGATCATGTCCGGCCTTTCGCGCTGTTCGCGGGCGGGAGTCGTGGTCAAGGGCGGCGCGGTACTCGAAGCGCTGGCCGGTGGCCGCACAATCCTGTTCGACAAGACCGGCACCCTGACGGCGGGAAGGCCGACTGTGCAGGACGTCATCGTTGCCGGTGATCTACTACAGGCTGATGAGTTGCTGCGCCTCTCGGCCTCACTTGATCAGATCTCGCCGCACGTGTTGGCCAGTGCAATCGTTTCCCACGCGCGTGCCCGGGGCATGGAACTGTCGCTGCCTAACTCCGTCCACGAGGTCGCGGGCTACGGGCTGGAAGGAACGGTTGACGGTCATTTCGTTCGGGTCGGGAAAGCAAGCTGGATCGTTGGCGATCGGGCGCCGCTGTGGGTTCGGCAGGTGCGTCGCCGCGCCTCGTTGGAGGGATCGCTGACAGTCTTTGCCGCAGTCGACGGTGAGCCCGCGGGTGCCTTCGTTCTCGAAGACCAGATTCGTCCGGATGCCCCACGAATGATGCGCCAACTGAAGTCCGCTGGCATTCGTCGAACGGTCCTCGTCACCGGTGATCGACCGGAGGTGGCAGAGGTAGTTGCTCGGGTGGTGGGAATCGACTCGGTGCACGCAGATCGCGACCCTGGCGAGAAGGTCGCCGTCATTACCGAGGAACGCCAACACGGTCCCACGATCATGGTTGGCGACGGAGTCAATGATGCGCCAGCGCTGGCGACCGCGGACGTTGGTGTGGCACTCGCGTCAAGGGGTGCTAGCGCGTCGTCGGAGACTGCGGATGTCGTGCTGACCGTCGATCGCATTGGCGCGCTGGCCAGCGCGATCACTATTGCTCGACGCTCCCAGCGGATCGCGCTACAGGCGGTCGTCATCGGAATGGGCTTATCCGGCCTCGCCATGGTTGCAGCTGCGCTTGGCTACCTGCCACCAGCCGTCGGTGCGCTGCTACAGGAAGTCATTGATGTCTTGGCCATGGGTTGGGCGTTGCGAGCCATGGCGCCTGGTCGGCAGCCGACCCTGGAAGTCTCCGCAGCCGACTCGGCCCTGATCAAGAGAATCGAAGCCGACCACAACCAAGTCCGATCGGTCGTTGAGGCAGTCCGCTCGGTTGCCGACACACTGTCAGAGGCGGACCCCAGTCTGGTCGCACTCAACGGTCTTCTTACCCGACTTGAAGACGAGTTGGTTCCGCACGAGCGAGAGGAAGAACAACTGCTTTATCCGGTGGTTGCCCGAATTCTCGGGGGCACGGATCCGATGGGAGCGATGAGCCGTAGCCACGCGGAGATCGAACACCAGATCAGCAGACTGCGTCGACTCGTCGACGACATCGGTGACCAGGCCGTGGACGGTGACGACATCGTTGAACTGAGACGGCTGCTCTACGGGTTGTATGCCGTCTTGCGGCTACACAACGCTCAGGAAGACGAGGGAGCGTTCAGCCTGCTCGCGGCTTCGGCCAGCAACTGACCACCCAGAGTGGGGCTGGTCGACGACGCGGCTTGGTGACGCTAGCTCGGCTGCGACGACCGATCCGCTGCCAGCGGGATGAACGCCCGGAACGTTGCACCACCACCTGGCGTCTCGCCCAGTGTGACTGTGCCGCCATGTGCGGACAGGATTGCTGCGACGATCGACAGTCCCAGCCCAGTTCCGCCGGCGTCACGGCCACGAGAGGCATCCGCCCGAGTGAATCGTTCGAATACTTCCGCGCGCAACGATTCAGGTACGCCGGGGCCATGATCTGCGACGACGATCTCGGCGTAGGCACCCGCACGCTGCACAGACACCGAGACCGGCGTGGCCGCAGGAGTGTGCACGCAGGCATTGCGGATCAGGTTGACGGCTACCTGGCGGATTGACGGCTCGTCTGCATTGACCCAGAGGGTGTCGTCAGTGGCTAACACGATGCGATGATCAGGGTGAGACGCACTCATGTCCTGCACAACCTCGCCAAGGATGGGCCCCAAGTGCATCGGGCTCGTGTCGAGGGTTCGCTTCTGGTCCAGTCGCGCCAACAACAGCATGTCGTCAATCAAACCGCTCATTCGCGTGGACTCCGCTTCGATCCGGCGCATGATGGTGTCCAAATCCTGCGGCTTCGTCGACGCGCCCCGGTGAAACATCTCGGCATAGCCCCTGATTGAGGTCAGCGGCGTACGCAGCTCGTGACTGGCGTCGGCAACGAATGTCCGCAACCGATCCTCCGAGGCCTGCCGAGCAGCGAACGCCTCTTCGATCCGGTTGAGCATGATGTTTAAGGCCGTTCCCAGTTGGCCCACCTCCGAACCGCCAGCTACCTCGTCGACGCGGTGGCTCAGGTCACCTGCGGCAATCGCACCCGCGGTGCTGCTCATCCGTTCCAGCGGACGCAGTTCGGCACGAACAATGACATAGGCCAGCACCCCGAGGATTGCCAGTGCCACCGCGCCCACCGCGAGTTCAAGCCAGAGCAACTGGGTGAGGGTTGCGTCGATGTCAGTCAGGGGCATCCCAACAATCAGTACCCGGCCGTTGACTGACTGGAGCAAGAGTCGAAAGCTAGGGGCACCGTCATCGCCTGCGACCGTTGTGAATACGGGCCCACGGTTGGACGCCAATTGCAGGTCCTCGCCCGAGATCAACGGACGGGCGAACACCGACCACGACACCCCGCCCACCGGACTCGCCTCGCGCGGATAACTCAGTTGCACCTCGGTCATCAGTTGACCGACGTCGGAGTAGGCGGCTCCGTACGTGCCAACGGGGAGGGATCCCACTGGGAAGCGGTCAGGCTTGTTGATGTCGTCCCGGTCAATCGCGGCTGGCAGCAGCTTGGAACTGATGATGGGGACAGATTCGGCAATCTGGCGGTCGAGTCGGTCGAGCAGATACCCCTCAAGTTGTCGGTTGACAACAACACCGGAGACGATCAGCGCGCACAGCGCCAGCACCAAGAGCGTTAGTACCAGCCGGGTGCGCAGCGATGTTCGGCGCACTAGCGATTTGAACACGACTCAACCCCGGGGTGTGCGCAGGACATATCCGACGCCGCGAACCGTGTGGATCAGGTGCGGCTCAACAAAGTCGATCTTGCGGCGCAGGTAGCTGATGTACGTCTCCAGGATGCTGGCATCACCCTGGAAGTCGTAGCTCCAGACGTGATCGAGTAGTCGCGCGCGGGTCAGCACGGTCCTCGCGTTTGCCATGAGGTATTGCAACAGCCTGAACTCCGTCGCGGTTAGGTCGACGATTTGCCCGCCACGGTGAACCTCCCGGCTGTCCTCGTCCAGTTCCAAGTCGGCAAAGACCAGGGTGCTCGACGACGCGACGTTGGTGCCTGTCCGTCGTAACGCGACCTGGACGCGGGCGACCAATTCGGATACCGCAAACGGTTTGGTGATGTAGTCGTCACCGCCGATCGTCAGCCCGTGAACCTTGTCTTCGGTCGAGTCGCGGGCCGTCAAGAAGAGAATCGGAATTCCTCGACGGTCACGAGCCAACCTCGTGGCCACTTCGAACCCGTCAATATCGGGCAACATCACGTCCAGAATCATCAGGTCTGGCCGGACCGATTCGGCGAGTTGAAGGGCCTCTCGGCCGGTTGCAGCCGTCGTGACGTCATAGCCTTCGTAACCCAACGCCATGGCAACTAGCTGCGTTATTGCCGATTCGTCGTCGACCACCAGCACGCGCGCTTCCGTCATGCGGCGAGTCTGACGCAGAATCCTGGGAAGTTCCTGAGAAGAACCTGTGGCAGCGTTCGGTCTCTCACCGTAGGAGCGGTATCAGGCGTTCGTCGCGACTCAGCGATCCGGTCGCGCCGTAGATCCCCTTGCGGAACACGCGCTTGGCGGCCAATTGCTGCCCCAGACTGCTAATCGCCGTTCTTGCTGTCTCATAGCCAGGCTCGATGAGTGTCGCCGCTTCCTTCAACCCGAACGGAGAACCCTCCCGGAAGCTAATGACGACGACGGGAATCTCGCGACCCACCTCGGCGAGATCGTGCGCTGCTTGGCCACGAATGAGGTGTTCCAAGGCGAAGCCCATGACCGAATACCAGCGAGCGTCTGCGACCTCCTCCTCGGACAAGGTGGCAGCGCCCGTGTCGAGCATGACGACCGATCCCGCACCTCTGTGCCATGCCTGCGATGCGGGTGCGGCCGCAGTAATGCTGCCGTCGACAAGAAGCCCGAGCGGGGATTCGACAGGTGGCATCAGGACAGGAAACGCGCAGCTTGCAATGAGCGCCTCGACAACCGAGCCCGATTCAAGGG
>JAGNDY010000052.1 GCA_018003655.1 Candidatus Nanopelagicales bacterium | reverse complement strand
GCCGTCAGCATTCGCTTCAGCGCGACCCTGCGATACGAGCTATCGACCAACTCCGTGACCTCTTGCCAGTCGACAGTCTCGGCAGCCAGGTCGAGGGCAAGCCAGCCGCTGGGCCCGAAATATGGCGGGCTGAAGAACCGCGGATCCTCAACCAGTGCGGCGCGGTCTTCGGCGTCCGGGGTGAAGATCAGCGCGCTGGGACATTCCTCCCCGGAACCGTAGACCGCAAAGATCTTCTTGCCCGCCCGGAACGTGGGTCGCCCCCAGGATTCCACCTCTGCCGACTCTGGCAGTTCCAGACAGAGCCCGCGCAGTCGCCGCAGGACCGGATCGTCCTCGTCATACATTCGCGGGTGCGCCACAGGCCGAGGTTAGCGGTGCTGGCGACCCAAATGGCGGGTTGCCGTGGTGCCCTTCGGGTTGTTGGGTGGCCGAACCTGCCGATGCCCGGCAGGATGAACCTGTGACCTCATCCTCGTCCCGTCCGGCCGACGCCCCATCCACGGCTGCCACCGAAACTGTCATCCAACCCGTCGATACCGCAGCCGCTGAGGCTGAGGTCGCGCAACTGGTTTCCGAACTTATCCAAATCGACACGTCCAACTTCGGGGATCAGGACGGCCCGGGTGAAGCCGCGGCAGCCGAGTACGTGCAAACCCGCCTGCTGGAGGTCGGTATCACGTCCGAACGTTTCAGCACCTCAGCTGACCACCGGCAGGGGGTACTCGCTCGCATCCCCGGACGCAATCCGGACCGACCGGCCCTGCTGCTGCACGGTCACCTGGATGTGGTCCCCGCCCCGGAGCCGGAGTGGCAGCACGAACCCTTCTCCGGCGACATCGACGAGGACGGCATGCTCTGGGGGAGGGGAGCGGTCGACATGAAGGACATGGACGGCATGATCTTGGCCGTCGTCCGCCAGTGGGCTCGCACCGGCGTCCAGCCCGACCGGGACATCGTCCTGCTGTTCCTTCCCGATGAGGAAGCGGGCGGCGTCCACGGCTCCGGGTGGTTGGTCGAGAACCGCCCCGAAATGTTCACTGGCGTTACCGAGGCAATCGGCGAGGTTGGCGGGTTCTCGCTGACCCTTGAGGACGATCTGCGCGTCTACCCGATCCAGATTGCCGAGAAAGGCATCGCCTGGATGAAGCTCACCGCCTTGGGAACAGCCGGGCACGGCTCATTTCTGGCGGCTGACAACGCCATCGACACACTGTGCGACGCTGCAGCCCGCATCGGAAATCATCAGTTCCCGCTTGAAATGACGCCAGCCGCCCGGGAGTTCGTCCGGCGCATCGAAGACCTGACCGGTGTCGCATTGGACCTCGACGATCCGGCCAGTGTGAGCGCGCGCCTCGGCAGCCTCGGTCGGATCATCGGAGCGACTGTCCGGAACACCGCCAACCTCACCATGTTGGACGCCGGCTACAAGGCCAACGTGATTCCCGAGGCGGCGACCGCAGCCGTGGACGGTCGATTCCTCCCCGGCATGGAAGAGCAGTTCCTCACCACGATTGACGAACTGCTCGGAGACGGCGTTACGCGCGAGTTCATCAACCACGACGTGGCTGTGGAGACCACCTTTGACGGGCCCACGGTGGACGCGATGGCTGCGGCGATCCGATCGGAGGATCCAAGCGGGATCGCAGTCCCGTACCTGATGTCGGGCGGCACCGACGCCAAGGCGTTCAGCAAACTGGGTATCCGCTGCTTCGGTTTCTCACCGCTGCTACTCCCGCCGGATCTTGATTTCTTCGGCATGTTCCACGCCGTCAACGAGCGGGTTCCGGTCGCGTCACTGCAGTTCGGGGTTCGGGTACTTGAGCGCTTCCTGCGCGCGACGTAACGCCCCGACCAACGCAGCGACGACGGCTGCGAATCCCTAGCCGAAGGCTCGCACGACCAGGTATGAACCGAAGACGATCGACGCACCAATCGTGATAGCCGGGCCGTGCAGCTTCAACCATTCGCCAGCCGGAGCGAGCTTCGTCTTCATCTCGTCGGTGGTTCGGACAGGCACGAGCATCGGTAACCAGACCGCAGCCATCGCGATTGCGATGACCAGTCCTATCACCGGTAGCTGCTCGTACAGCGGTAGCTGTGATGAGGAGATCCGCTGGAGCGCGGCGCAATAGAGCACCACCGTCGTGACGTTGCGCACCTGCATGAGGAAGCCGAGCGTCGTCTGGCGCCACATTGGTCCGGTCGCCAGTGCGCCAAAGCTGAACCGATGGTGTGTGCGGGTTGCATCCGCCGCATCCTTTTTCGGCCCCTGAACGAGTCGTAAGAAGCCCCACGCCACGAGCCCTCCGCCAAGCACGAGGTCAAGCGTTTTGGTGTAGTCACTGATCGTCTTGTCGATGTCCGACTCGATGCTCTGGACGGCCGACCAGACCGCCGTAAGCACGATTGCCGCCCAGAAGAGAAAGGCAGCGATTGCACCCAATGCGAATGCTCCGGCGCGCTCGCGCGGCTTGGATCTGCCACTGAGCAGCGAGATGACCAGGACCGTAATCGTCGGACTCAAGGCAGCCCCGATAGCCAACGGAACCACCACACCGAGCAACGACCACACAGCGGCAGTCTGCCCAAGTCGACCCGCCGGTGCGAGCCGACTAGTCCAGTTCTACGCCGACATCCATCCAACTCGGCCGCGGAACCCGCATCTGTCGACGTCGAAGCAGAGCCCAGCGCCGTCCGTCTCGATAGAGCCGAAGCCGTGCCAGTTCCCAATGGCCGTACTCGGCGTACTCGGTGAGCATGGTTTTGGCTTCCTGCCGGGTTGTCTGGGCGGGCATCGTGATCTCGCGCGTCTCCCACTGCACTCGCTTGTCCCGGCCTTGCCGAGTCACATCAGAGAATCGGGTCACTGTCGAAACCTCCGGTCGCTGCTTGCAGCCTAACCGTGCATGAGGACTTTCCTACCGCTGATTCCACCCGAACTCCGGGTAGCCACGCTCGGGACTTGACACGTCATCGAGGGCGTCGCGCACCGCGTCTGGGATATCCACCGAATCGGCGGCCAGCGCCGTGGTCAGCTGCGCGGCGGTGCGGGCACCCAAGATCGGGGCAACCACGCCCGGCTGATCACGCACCCACGCCAGCGCAACCTCCAGTGGTTGCACGTCCAGGCCCTGCGCTGCCGTGCAGACCGCGTCCACTACGCGACGCGAGGAATCACCGAGGTAGGGCTGCACGAAGGTGGCAAACGTCGGATTGGCTCCGCGGGACTCCGCCGGCGTTCCGGTCCGGTACTTGCCGGTCAATACGCCCCGACCCAACGGCGACCACGGCAGTACGCCGAGTCCGAGGTGCTGGCAGGCGGGCACGACCTCGCGCTCGATTCCCCGCTGCAACAGCGAATACTCCGACTGGGACGCGACGATGGGCAACTGGTGCGCGGCTTTGGCGAGTGTGGCCGCGTAGGCGACTTGCCAACCCGCGTAATTCGATACCCCGACGTAGCGCACCTTGCCCGAACTGACAGCGACGTCGATGGCTGCCAACGTCTCCTCGATCGGCGTCCACGGATCCCACGCATGCAACTGCCACAGGTCAACGCACTCCACACCGAGGCGGCGCAGCGAGCCGTCGAGCGAGTCGAGCAGGTGCTTGCGGGAGGCGTCGAATCGGCGTTCGCTACCAGGCCGTGAGACCGCCTTGGTTGCAAGTACGACCGAATCGCGTCGGTTTTCCTCGGCGAGCAACCGGCCCAAGAGGCGTTCGGCCGCGCCGTCGGCGTAGACGTCGGCCGTATCGATTAGATTCCCGCCGGCCTCAAGGAGCGCTTCGACCTGCTCGCGCGCTTCGTGCTCGTCGGTGTCGCGGCCCCAGGTCATGGTTCCGAGCGCCAAACGACCGACCCGTAACCCTGATGTGCCAAGTGCTCGTTGTTCCACGCGGTAACGCTACCCCGGCGTCGCAGTCAGGCGGAGCAGACACCGCGGGCTAGAGTCACGGCATGCGATTGGGATTGAACCTTGGATATTGGGGCGCCGGCAACGACGCCGACAACTTGGCGTTGGCTCGCGAGGCCGACCGCATCGGCTACAGCGTGGTCTGGGCAGCTGAAGCATATGGATCAGATACGGCAACGGTGTTGTCGTGGATCGCGGCGCAAACCGAGAACATCGATATCGGCAGCGCGGTCTTCCAGATCCCCGCCAGAACGCCTGCAATGACAGCGATGACAGCCGCCACGCTTGACACCCTCTCCGGTGGACGCTTCCGCTTGGGCCTTGGCGTCAGCGGTCCCCAGGTTTCCGAGGGCTGGCACGGCGTCAAGTTCGCCAAGCCGCTGGCTCGCACCCGCGAATACGTCGAGATCGTCAAACTTGCGCTCTCGCGGCAGCGGGTCAAGTATGACGGCGAGTTCTTCACGCTGCCGCTGCCCGACGGCCCAGGCAAGGCACTCACGCTGACCGTGCACCCAGTACGCGAGGAGATCCCGTTCTACCTCGCAGCAATCGGGCCCAAGAACCTCGAACTCGCCGGCGAACTCTTCGATGGCTGGCTGGCAATCTTCTACAACCCGGAATTCTCCGGCGAGTTGAAGGCGAACATCCTCACCGGCCGGGAAAAGGTCGGCAAGACGATGGAGGGCTTCGACATCGTTCCCACTGTTCCAGTCGTCATCGGCGACGATGTCAACGAGTGCGCCGGCCCGATCCGCGCGTACTCGGCGCTGTATATCGGCGGGATGGGTAGCCGGGAGAAGAACTTCTACAACCAGTTGGTCAGCCGGATGGGTTATGAGGAAGCGGCCGCAGAGATCCAAGACCTGTACCTGAGCAAGCGGCAGGTGGAGGCGATGGCTGCAGTACCGCTCGACTTCATTGACAAGACCTCGCTGATCGGTCCACGTGACCGGATCAAAGACCGCCTGCACGCCTACAACGACGCTGGCGTCACCACCCTGACAGTTGCGACCTACGCTGCTGATTTGGAAGAGCGGCTCAACGTCGTGCGGACCATGGCCGAATTAGTTGACGAAGCAGGACTGGCGTAACCCCGAACTGACCCGGGCAAGGAGTAACAAGGCACCATGAGTTGGTTCGAGGCAATCGTCCTTGGCATCGTGCAGGGGCTCACCGAGTTCCTGCCCATCTCGTCATCGGGACACCTGTTCGTCGTTCCGCAACTGTTCGGTTGGCCCGACGCTGGCGCATCCTTCACGGCGGTCATCCAACTCGGAACGATGGCGGCAGTGCTGCTGTTCTTCTGGCGCGACATCGTGCGCATCATCAACGCTTGGACACGAAGCCTGTGGACACCCACCCTGCGAGGGACACTCGACGCGAGGATGGGTTGGTACATCATCATCGGAACGATCCCGATCAGCATCGCGGGATTGGTCTTCGCCGACCAGATCAAGACCGTAGCCCGGGATTTGCGATTGACAGCGTCAATGCTGATTATCTTTGGCATCATTCTGTACATCGCCGACCGGGTGGGAAAGCAGAACAAGACCGAGAAGAACCTCAACCTGCGCGACGGTTTCCTGTTCGGGCTCGCACAGATGATGGCGCTCATTCCGGGGGTCTCGCGCTCCGGTGCAACCATCACGGCTGGTCGCTTCCTCAACTACAACCGTGAGTCTGCGGCTCGGTTCTCGTTCCTCTTGTCGATCCCAGCCATCGTCCTGTCGGGCCTCTACGAGGCAAAGGACATCGGTAGTGACGGTTCAGTTCAGTGGGGACCGACTCTGCTGGCTACTGCGGTGTCATTCGCGGTCGGCTATGCCTCAATCGCTTGGCTGCTGCGTTGGTTGACCAGCCACTCGGTACTGGTCTTCACCGTCTATCGCGTGTTTGCTGGCCTGGCGATTTTCGCCCTGCTCGCTGCGGGCGTCCTGACCACCGGGTAGCGGCTCGGCGAGTTTCGTCTCCGAGAGTTTCCGCCGTTGGCGGCCGACGACTGATTACAACCAGCCCGACCGCTTGAAGGCGCGGAACATGAGTCCGCACGCACCGGCCATGAAGGTCAGTACCGCCGGATAACCCCACCACGCGTGTAGCTCGGGCATGAAGTCGAAGTTCATGCCGTAAATGCCCGCGATCATCGTTGGTACCGCAGCCATTGCCACCCACGCCGAGATGCGTCGCATGTCGTTGTTCTGCTGCAGATCTTGGCGAGCTGTCGAGGCCATGAGCATGGTGAGCAGCAGACTGTCGTTGGTGTCGATCGCGTCGGAGGCTCGCATGATGTGGTCGCCGATGTCGCGGAAATATGGCCGCAGAGGCTCCGGCATTCGCACCATTTGCTCGCGGGACAGCAGTACAGCCCCACTGGCGAGCGGCGAAATCGCCCGCCGAATCTCGAGGTTCTCGCGCTTGAGTTCGTAGATCGCTTCGGACGTGTCGGTGCGCTCGGGCGAGAACACCGATTCCTCAATCTGTTCGATGTCACGAGAGATCTCGTCAACGACTTGCAGGTACTCGTCGGCCGCAGCGTCGAGTACCGCGTGCAGAATCGCCACGGGCCCGTGATCGAGCAACTCGTGAGTGCCATCGATGCGGTCGAGCACCCACGACATGTCACTGGTGAAGCCGAATCGAACCGTGACCACGTATCCGGTTCCAACAAAGACGGCCATCTGGCCGGTCTCGATGTCGCTGGTCGCTTCTATGTACTCCAACAACTTGAACACGACAAAGGCTCTGTCCGGATGAAGCTCGGCCTTGGCACGCTGGCGTGGATTGACCGCGTCCTCCATCTCCAGCTCCGCCAGGTTCAGCAGCTTCCCAACCGATTCCATCTCGGCCATCGATGGTTCGAACAACGCGATCCAGACAAACGACCGCCGGTCCTGAGTTGCCTGCGCCCTGCCGATCAGTTCGTGAAGCCGGGGCAGTAGTTGAGCGTCACCAGGTAGTTCTCCGGCCGGTAGCTCCGCACGGTCGGCACTGTCTGTCTGACTCTTACCTTCGCTGAAGTAGCCCATCACTTTGATCACGCCCAGCATTGTCCACCGGTTCATTCGCCCACGTCGAGTTGATGGGGCCTACGCTGGCGGCCGTGACGACAGTGATCCTCGTGCGCCATGGCCGAACCACCGCAAATGTTGATGGCGTACTTGCCGGCTGGTCACCGGGCGTTCACCTCGATGACACCGGGACGGCTCAGGCCGGCGCTCTGGCAGAACGCCTACGAGCTGTCCCGCTCACCCACGTGGTGGCCAGTCCGCTCGAGCGGACTCTGCAGACGGCGCGACCCATCGCGAAGGGGCGCGGGTTGAAGATCTCCCGGGATCGCCGACTCGGCGAGTGTGACTACGGCGACTGGACCGGCCGAAAGCTGCAGAAACTGGCGAAGGATCCACTCTGGCCGCGGGTTCAGGCGCACCCGTCGGCGATGGTCTTCCCAGGTGGCGAGTCGATGTTGCAAGCACAAACCCGATCCGTGCTCGCCTGCCGCGAGTGGGCCGGAAAATCCCACGATGTGGCTGGGGATATGGCAGTTCTCGCGGTCGTTTCCCACGGCGACATCATCAAGTCGATCCTGGCCGACGCGCTCGGTATGCACTTGGACGCGTTCCAGCGGATCGTCGTGGATCCGGGTTCCGTTTCGGTGATCCGCTATACCGCTCTGCGTCCATTCGTCGAGCGCACCAACGACACCGGGACTGATCTGTCATACCTGGCTCCCAAGCCTCCCGCCGGTCACAAGTCCAAGAAATCGACCCAGCGCAAGGGTGCCCGATCCGCTACGCCGAGCGCGAACTCCGACGCTGCGATTGGCGGAGGGGTCGGTTCTGGCGGGCGTCACGGCTAGGGTCGTATCCATGCCCAAGCAAGTACACCTGTTCGACCCACCAGAACGCTTCGTGGTTGGCACCGTCGGGCAGCCTGGGGATCGCACGTTCTATCTGCAGGCGCGCGAAGGGGCGCGCATCGTCAGCGTCGCGATTGAGAAGGAACAGGCGACCCTGCTGGCAGAGAAGGTGGTCGAACTGCTCGATGAGGTCTCCCGCCGACACCCCGAAGTATTGATGGGAACGGACCCGTCCGAGCCCGAGGATCTTGAGCCACTGGAGACACCGCTCGTCGAGGAGTTCCGCGTCAGCGCCCTCGGACTCGGCTGGAACGCCCTTACCGATCGCGTGATCATCGAGGGCCACGGCCCAACTGACGGTGACGTTCCAGACATCGAAGATGACTCCGACGAAGACGCCCCTGACTGCCTGCGCGTTCGCCTGACAGCGTCCATGGCCGGGGCCTTTGCCGCCCGCGCAGCAGCCGTTGTGGCCGCCGGTCGTCCGCCGTGTCCCTTCTGTCACCTACCACTGGATCCCGACGGTCACATCTGCCCACGGGCCAATGGGTATCGACGCTGACATTGCGGCGTCACTGAGTCGCGGCGAGATGTCGATTGTTGGACGCCTGGTCGACTCCAGCAACGCCGCGCTCGTGGTCAGATGCCAGCCAATCGACCAAGAACAGACCCCGGCGGTCGTCGCGGTTTACAAGCCCACCGCCGGCGAGCGCCCACTGTGGGACTTCCACCAGGACACCCTGGGCCACCGCGAGGTCGCCTCATACCTGCTCAGCGAGGCGCTTGGTTGGGCGCTGGTTCCGGTCACGGTCTGGCGCAACGACGGCCCAGCGGGTCACGGGATGTGTCAGCAGTGGATCGAGACCGATCCGACCGACGACTTCATCGATATCCTCCCGCCAGACCGAGTGCCTGCCGATTGGCACGTGGTTGTGGAAGGACGTGGCTCCGACGACGAGCCGGTCGTGCTCGCACATAGTGACGCCTTGGCGCTGCGTCGGATGGCAGCATTCGACGTGATCATCAACAACGCCGATCGAAAAGTCGGGCACCTCCTGGTCACCAACGACCACCTACTCGGCATCGATCATGGCGTCACCTTCAACGCCGACCACAAGTTGCGAACGGTGCTCTGGGGCTTCGCCGGCCTGTCTATCGACGAGTCCATCAGCAACGATCTAGCGACACTGCATGACTCGTTCTGGCAAGTTGCCGAGCGACTACGGCCTCACCTCAGGGAACAAGAGATCGACGCCACCTACCAGCGCCTCGTTGACCTGACGGCCAGCGGTGTCTTTCCTCACCCCAGCCCGACCGGGCCAGCGATTCCGTGGCCGATCATCTAGGGTCATGCCGTGCACGCGTGGCCCGAGCCGTTTGTCCCCGAACTGCCCGGCAACGGCATTCCGCTGCGCCTCTTCGACACCGTCACTCACGAAGTTCGCCCAACTGCACCTGGACCCACAGCCAAGATTTATGTCTGTGGCATCACCCCTTACGACGCCACACACATCGGCCATGCCGCGACCTACCTCGCGTTCGACCTGGTCAACCGACAATGGCGCGACAACGGTCACACGGTCGAGTACGCCCAGAACATCACCGATGTCGACGATCCGCTGCTCGAGCGAGCCACCGCGACCGGAGTTCCGTGGCAGCAGCTAGCGCACAGCCAAATCCAACTGTTTCGTGAGGACATGACCGAACTGCGGGTTATCCCGCCGCAGTACTACGAGGGCGTCGTGGATTCTCTGCCCGCCGTGGTCTCGGCCATCGAAACCCTGATTGAACGTGGCGCTGCCTACCGAGTCGATGACGACTGGTATTTCGACGTGAGCAGTGACCCGCGCTTCGGGTCCGTCGCACAACTCGCGCCGGACGAGCAACTGCGCCTGTTCGCCGAACGTGGGGGAGACCCGGATCGGCCCGGCAAGCGGCATCCCCTCGACGCCCTGCTGTGGCGTGCGGCACGCGAAGGTGAACCATCGTGGGAGTCAGCTATTGGGGCGGGCCGACCCGGTTGGCATATCGAGTGCGTGGCGATCGCTCTGCATCACCTGGGTATGTCGTTCGATGTCCAGGGCGGCGGCACCGATCTGATCTTCCCGCACCATGAGATGGGTGCGTCTCACGCCGATGCGATCACTGGCCAATGGCCGTATGCCCGGCTCTACGTGCACACCGGAATGGTCGGCCTCGACGGCGAGAAGATGAGCAAGTCCCGCGGCAACTTGGTGTTCGTCTCACGCCTCATTGAATCCGGCATTGATCCCATGGCGATCCGCTTGGCACTACTGACGCACCACTACCGTCACGATTGGCAGTGGACCGACGACGACCTGACCCTGGCCTCGGCTCGTTTGGATGCCTGGCGAGCTGCAGTATCGCCACCAACCGGACCCTCGGCGAGCACAACCCTGGCCGAGGTACGCCAAGCCCTCGCGGACGATCTCGACACGTCCCGAGCGCTGCGAGCCATCGATGCCTGGGCAGAGGAACAACGCGTCCGCCCCGGTGACGACCCCAGCGGCCCGGGAATCGTCTCCCGCCTAGCCGACGCCCTCCTAGGCATAGCGCTATAACCGATGCGCCGAACCACCCCGCACCGACCCCACCTACCCAAAGCTGGTCCTTTCACGCCCCCAGCGCAGAAAAGGAAAAGGTCGAGTTTGTTGTTAGATCCCGAACAAGCGTGAAAACGCTGTACCAGCGCGAGAGGGATCTAACAACAAACTCGACCTGACCCTGTTCCAAGCTAATCCTTTTTCTCGTCGTGCCCACCGAACTGCTTACGTTGGGCCGACTGAATCTTGTTCGCGAACGATGCCTTGCCCTGCGACGAGAACCGCGCATACAGCGATGCCGTGAGAACGTCTGCTGGGACACCTTCTTCGATGGCGGCGATGCTGGTCCAGCGGCCTTCTCCTGAATCAGAGACGCGGCCCCCGAACTCCTCCAGTGTCGGGGATTCGTAAAGCGCAATAGCGGTGAGATCCAGCAACCAGGACCCAATAACGGATCCGCGACGCCACACCTCGGTGATCTTCGTCAGGTCGAGGTCATATTGGTAGAACTCCGGATGCTCCAGCGGCGCGGTCTCGGCATCCTGATCCCGATTCTCCTTACCAGCATCCGCGTTCTTGAGGATATTCAGGCCCTCGGCGTAGGAGCTCATGATCGCGTACTCGATGCCGTTGTGAACCATCTTGACGAAGTGACCGGCACCGTTGGGCCCGCAGTGCAACCAGCCCTCTTCTTCTGGCGTGAACGGGCCCGATCGACCAAGGGTCCGTTCGATGTCACCCGGACCTGGGGCAACCGATGTCCAGATCGAGGAGAGATTGTCGACCTGTGCGTTCTCGCCACCGATCATCAGGCAGTAGCCGCGTTCCAGTCCCCACACCCCGCCGGAGGTCCCGCAGTCGATGAAGTGCAGGCCCTTCTCGGCGCCAGTCTTGGCGTGCCGGATGTCGTCGCGGTAGTAGGAGTTGCCACCATCGATGACGGTGTCACCTTCTTCCAGCAAGGCACTGACTTGGCCGATCACGACGTCGGTGATCTTCCCGGCCGGAACCATGATCCAGACGTTGCGAGGCCGGTCGAGCTTGGAGACGAACTCTTCTAGACTGTTCGCTCCGACGGCGCCATCGGCCACCAGTTCGGCGACCGTTGCAGGGTCGGTGTCATAGACGACGGCGCTGTGTCCGTCCTTCATGATTCGGCGGACGATGTTCGCCCCCATCCGCCCGAGACCGATCATTCCCAATTGCATTGGCTTGTCGGTTGCCACGTGTATTCCTCCAGATCGTTCGTCTGCGAGTGGCAAGTCCAGCAAACTGGGCGTGGTCCTCGCTAGGGTCGCTGCGAGACTATGGGAAAGGCAGGCCTTGATGACACTGCAAGCGTCCGATCGATTGGTGATTTTCGGAATTACCGGAGATCTGGCACGGAAGATGACCCTTCCTACCCTCTACCGACTTGAACGCAGGGGGATCCTCCGGGTCCCGATCCTGGCCGTTGCCTTCGATGACTGGACCCATGAGCAGTTGGTCAAGCATGCCTACGATTCGATCGAGACCGTAGAGGGATCAGTCGACAAGGCCGTGTTCGCTCGTTTGGCCCAACGCCTCACCTACTGCCACGGCGATTTCAAAGACCCCGCGCTCTACGACGAGATCACCAAGAAGATCGCTGGATCAGTCGCGCCCACCTACTACCTGGAGATTCCACCGAACCTCTTCGTCACCGTTGCCCAACAACTCGTCGCCGCCGGTCTCATGAAAGGCGATGCCCGGATCGTCTTCGAGAAGCCCTTCGGCACAAGTTATGAGTCGGCCGTTGAACTCAACAAGACGCTCCACGCGATCATGCGTGAGGACCAGATCTACCGCCTCGACCACTACTTGGGCAAAGAGCCCGTGCTTGACCTGCTGTACCTACGGTTCTCGAACACGATGTTCGAGCCCCTGTGGCAGAACCACTACGTCGACAGCATCATGATCACTATGGCCGAGGACTTCGGGGTCGCCGACCGTGGATCGTTCTACGACGTGGTCGGCACGGTTCGCGACGTGGTCCAGAACCACCTGCTGCAGGTCTTGGCCCTGACCACGATGGAAGTGCCGGTCAGTGACATTTCGACGCCGCGAATTGACATTTTCCGGGCCATGCCAGACGCCGATCCTGCTCATGTGGTCCGAGGACAGTACGCGGGCTATCAGGACGTCAAGGGCGTGAAGCAGGGATCGACAACCGAGACATTCGTGGCTCTCAAACTGCTCATCAACAGCTGGCGCTGGTCCGGAGTCCCAGTGTTCATCAGAGCCGGCAAGTGTCTACCGATGAAGGCGACCGAGGTCGTCATCCGCATGAAGAAGCTGAAACCGATCTACATCAATGGTCGACTGCGGGAATCGCACTGGTACGACGACTACATCCTTCGACTCGGTGGCGATGCCGGCATCTCCTTGTCAGTGCGGGTTAAGTCTCCGGGCGAAGACAACGTTGAGCCGGTGAAGTTGAGCGTCGACTTCTCCAAGGCGCTTGGCGACGTACCCGAGCCTTACGAACTCCTGCTCACCAGCGCTATGCACGGCGATCGAGGCTTCTTCCCTGACGAGCGAACGGTCGAGGAGACCTGGCGCATTGTCGAGCCAATCCTGCAGATGGACTCCCCACCGGAGATCTACGAGCCGGGAAGCTGGGGACCCAAGGCCGCCATTGATATGACCGCAAGCCACGGGGGCTGGCGAGTTCCCACCCTCTGAGGTCCGCAAGCCACCATCGCCAGCACCAAAATCAACGAGGAGATCCAGTGCCCGACTATGACCCCGATGGCCTGACTGCCGCCCCCGCTTGGAAGGAACTTGAATCCAAGTTCAGCCACTTCGGTCAGACCAAGCTGCGTGAGCTCTTTGAGCAAGATCCCGACCGTGCAAAGACGTACACCACAACGGCACTTGGCTTGCACATGGACTACTCAAAACAGCGGGTGGACCAGGAGACTCTCCACCTCCTGCTCGCGCTGGCCGAGCAGCGCGGCGTCCGCGAACGCGCCCAGGAAATGTTCGACGGAGTTCACATCAACGTCACCGAAGATCGCGCCGTTCTCCACACTGCGCTGCGGGACCCACGCTCTGTATCGCTCACCGTCGACGGTCAGGACGTGGTCGCAGACGTCAATGACGTCTTGGACAAAATGGCTGCCTTCGCCGACAAGGTCCGCAGCGGCGAGTGGAAGGGCCACACCGGCAAGCGGATCAAGACGGTCATCAACGTCGGCATCGGTGGATCCGATCTGGGTCCTGTCATGGCGCACGAGGCTTTGCGCTACTACTCGCAGCGCGACATGGACTTCGTCTACGTGTCCAACGTCGATGGCACCGACTTTGCCGAGGCGGTAGAGGGACTGTCCGCCGACGAGACCCTCTTCATCATCTCTTCCAAGACCTTCACCACCCAGGAGACGATGACTAACGCCCACTCCGCACGTCGCTGGGCAATGGATCAACTCTTTGATGACTCTGCGATTGCCAAGCACTTTGTCGCCGTATCCACCAATGCCGAAGCCGTTGGTGAGTTCGGCATTGACGTTGCCAACATGTTCGGCTTCTGGGACTGGGTCGGCGGTCGGTATTCAATGGACAGCGCCATCGGCCTGTCGACGATGATCGCGATCGGTCCCGACGGCTTCCACGAGTTACTGGCCGGCTTCCACGACATGGACGAGCACTTCCGAACCGCGCCATTCGACGCCAACCTCCCGGTCTTGATGGGTCTGCTCGGAATCTGGAATCGCAACTTCCTCGGCTGCGCGACCGTCGCGGTGTTGCCCTACGAGCAGTATCTGAAGCGATTCCCGGCCTACTTGCAACAACTAACGATGGAGAGCAACGGCAAGCACGTCACGTTGACCGGACAAGAGGTCACGTACGAAACGGGACCGATCTACTGGGGCGAACCTGGAACCAACGGACAGCACAGCTTCTACCAAATGATTCATCAGGGCACGTCCATCATTCCTTGCGACTTCCTCTTCTTCGCCCAGCCGCTCAACGTCGTTGCGGCCACCGATGCGCCTGATCACCATGACTTGTTGGTTGCCAACGTGCTGGCCCAATCGGCAGCGCTGGCCTTTGGCAAGACGGCAGCGGAGGTAGCTGCCGAAGGCGTGCCGGCCGACATCGTGCCGCACAAGGTGATGGAGGGGAACCGACCGTCCACGACGATCATGGCCGAGAAGCTCGACCCCCGAACCCTTGGCAAGTTGGTCGCACTCTATGAGCACTCCGTGTTCACCCAGGGCTGCATCTGGGGGATCGACTCGTTCGACCAGTGGGGCGTGGAACTGGGCAAGATCATGGCGAGGAAGATCGTCCCCGTGCTGGTGGACGGAGCCATGGATCCGACACTGGACTCCTCGACAATGGCTCTTGCCAACAAGTACCGCTCCGACAAGTAAGTCCAGAACCGCAGCCGTCGTTAGGTCGACTAGCTGCGGCGCCGCAGATAACGTTCGAACTCCGCGGCGATCGCATCCCCGCTCGCCTCGGTCATTTCCTCGCTGTCGCGCGCCCGCTCGAGTTGCGCCACGTACTCACGGATCTCCTCATCCTCCTGCGTCATCTCCTCGACACCTCGCTGCCAGGCAGCCGCATCGTCGGGCAGGTCGGCTAGCGCGATCGCCGAGCCGGTCACGTCCTCAAGTCCGCTGATCAGGGCCATCGCCGCCTTGGGGCACGGCGTCTGCGAAACATAATGTGGAACTGCCGCCCACAGCGACAATGCATTGATCTGCGCGGTGTCGCACGCATGCTGAAGCACCCCGACGATTCCCGTCGGTCCCTCGTAGTTGGACTGTTCCAAACCCATCTCGGCGATCAGTTGGGGCGCGGTTGCGAACGCCGTCATAGGGATTGGTCGCGTGTGGGGGACATCTGCTAGGAGCGCACCAAGGTTGACAACCAGTTCGATGTCCAGGTCTCGGGCAACCGAGAGAATCTCCTCGCAGAAGCCTCGCCAGCGCATGTTGGGCTCGATCCCGTGAACCAAGACGAAGTCCCGGTCGGCGCCCCGGGCGAGGTAGAAGCGCGTGGTGGGCCAGGTAATCGTTCGACCAGCGCCTTCGACCCGAACGTGCGGTCGAGTGACCTGGAAATCGTAGAACGGGTCTGGATCGATCTCGGCGAGCACCTCGGCATCCCACACCTGGCGGAGATGATCGATCGCGTCGGTGGCGGCCTCGCCAGCGTCGTTCCAACCCTCAAACGCCGTGACCATCACCGGCGAACGCAATTGCGGCAACGCCTCCCACTCAATCAACGTTCCTCCTGTGGCATTGAACCCGCGCGACCAATAGGACAGTTGCAGCCTAGGTGGATTTGT
>JAGNDY010000051.1 GCA_018003655.1 Candidatus Nanopelagicales bacterium | reverse complement strand
AGTCACTCTCGCTAGCGGCATTGGGCCGCCATCATCGATTTGTCCGCAGCAGTGACTGCCAGCTTGTACTTGTTCGCAACCTGGGCAAAACGAAGCGAGTAGGCACAGCGCATCGCCTTGTGGGGGATGAGGTAGCTCGCTGGCCCGGAATCGCTTTTGGCGGAGTTGACCGACTGGGTCGTGAGCACGAGATTCAGCGGATCGTTGGCGAACTGCTCGCGCTTGTTGGCTGACCAATATGCTGCGCCCATTTGCCAGCCGTAGCTCAGCGGAATGACGTGATCAACCGGGTAGGCGCTCGCACGGAACTTTGAGAACGTCTCGCGCTGGCCGGTGTACGGGTCGGTGAAGGTCCCTGCCACAACGACGCACTCGTCGCGCTGCTTCACCGAATTCAGGTCACGACGGAGGATGTCATCGCGAGTCGAGCACGAATTCCAGCCCCAGAGGATTCCGCTCACACTGTCGGTCCAGGCGTAACCAAACGCCTCACGTGAATACCCGGTCTTGGGTCCGCGCCCCTTCGTCGTCAATGCAGCGATCTCGTTGCGCGCTGCCGCTCGTTTGGCTTGGGGAAGGATCGTTAATCGCCTCGCCGCCACGGCGTCCGTGCCGGGTATCCCGGATCCATTCGCGCGAGCCGGCCCAGCAGACTTCTCGCGTGAACTGTTCGGGCGATGGGGTGCGAGCTTCTTGGGTGGCGTTGACGGGGACGGTGGTTGGCCCCAGCCGAAGTCCCGAGTCTGAGTCGGCGTGGTCGTGCCATTGCCGGTTGAGGTGGCACTGCAGGACGTCAGGATCGGTGTGACTAGGGCCAAGGCTGCGACGACGGCACTTGCCCGCCAGCCCAGCCAGCTAACCGACCTACCGTTCATGCTCCGACTGTAGGACGGTTCACCGACAGTTGCCGTCGCAATGTCGACCGTCGACCGCGACGGGAACACTGCGTGACCCGAGTTACCAGCCGAAGCTACCCGCAATTCCCTTGAACGGACCCACTACGTCGTCGGTGATCCAACCGCCGTAGAAACCGCCCGGCTGCGGCCGAACCGCTTCACCGTCGACGGTGACCAGATCCATGCTCGCTGCGTACAGCGCAACATGGCCGCGCAACTGCTCATATCCGGTCCACGGCTGCAGGTAGCCCCAAGCAGCCGACTCGACGCGGCGATCACCTGTGTTGACGTCGAAGTAGCTGGCCGGGCCTTTGTATTCACACACACTGGAGCCACGTCCCGGGCTCAACGATCCCGCACAGAAGGAGTCCACCGGCAGGTACCAGGTCGGTGGATGGCTGGTTTCCAGCACCTTGAGCGCGCGATTGGTCCGGCAGATTTCCACGTCCGCGAAGCGAACAACAACGGTGCGATCGTCGCTGACGACGATGGGAGGTCGGGGGAAGTCCCACACGCTGGTTTGACCTGAACCCGCTGGCAGTGGGACCACGCCAGGGGGTAGCCGTCGATTCGCCATGCCTGCATTCTGCCCGACGCCCGGCTGGCCTTGGCGGACCCAGCGGTCGCACGGACGCAGATCAGCGGCTCGGGCTCCTGCACCGGTTCCATCCGAGTTGGCGTCAGTCACTGCAACGACGACAACCAATTGCGCACAGCCGCAGTGGCTTCGACATCGTCATGGTTGTACTCGCACAGACGTCTGCGTGCATCGGCAGCGATGACGGGTTCGTCGCCTCTGGCGTCGACGAGCCAATCCTGTGATTGCAGGCCCCCGGGGTCATCGTCGCGCCACTGGAAACCAGCACCCTTAGTCGCGATGACCTTCAACCCATGTCCGGCGACACCGATGAAGTTCTGCTTGACGATCGGCAGCAGGTCGCAGAAGTACCGATCGGTGAACTCGATCCACTCTTCGACCGTTGGCAACTCCGGGGAGTCCATTTGGTCAATGAGTGCCCTCACGTTGGAGATTTCGACCGATGAATAGTGATAGATCAGCAACGACTTGCCTTTCGCTTCTGATCGCTGCGCGAGTTCCATTAGATAGTCGATCGCAATCTTGGCAATCGCGATCCTGGCCTCGGAAGTCATGGGACCCCAGTCGCACGGTTGGTTCTGGTCAGCGCTCTGCGCCACGCGGTCATTGACCAGAAACCCCCACAGGTAGATGCCCATGTCGGTGTCCCACTCAATGTCGAAGTCGACTTCGACATCGGCGCGGGGGACGTCGATGCGGCCGGTCGTCGTGCGCCCAAACCACTGTCCGGCTACCCGCAGCCGTGCACGCTCGATTGCTCCGTTGAGGCGGTTCTCGGCGCGATTCTGATGAGTGACTTCCGGCCAATAGCTATCGAGGCGCGCGTCGTCCAGTGTCAGGCGCGCGAGGTCGTCGATGGTTCTGACGCCGATCCGATCGAGCGCCAGCCACTCCCGGGTATCGAGGCGGTAGATCAAGGTGTTGGCACTGGCATCGTCCGGTCCAACCTCGGCCAAGCAGTAGTCATACCAGGGGCAACTTTCGCATTCCTTGATGATGACTGGCCGTACCAGCGGGGTCGGTGCCGGACTGTCGGCGGCCTGTGCCGCCACGTCGACCACTGCCAATCGAAAGGTGAACTCGTGGTCGTAGCGCTGGAGTGCAGAACGTAGCTGGGTTCCCTCGGTGCGGGAATACGTTCGGAACAGCGGCTCGTCCAAGTCGCGCCAGATCGCGAAGGCCTCGGGATTTGCGGCGGTGTCATCGATTGCGGCGTCGGCGCCGATCACTGCGGCCAGTGCCGGGCCCGAGGCAACCCAGTCGGCCGCCTGCAACATCCGGTAGTAGTGGGCCAACTGCGCGAGGTCATCGAATTGGTAATTCGTTCGGGCCACGATGCCATCGACGGTGCGGACTGCCGCGGGCAGCGGGTTGGCTGCGGCCGTGCAGGCGACGCGGCCGTGCTCTGAGGCTGTGAGGACTCGGTGATGCTTGATGTCGCCGGGTAGGTAGCCAGAGGATCCGTCTGCCCGATCGGGACCTCGGAAGAGGACGTCGGGAAGACCGCGACGCCGGCCGACCAGATCGTCGGGAATCGCGCCGCCCAGAATGACCGGCACTCCTGCCGCCACCGCGACCGCTGTCGCTCTCGAACGCTGCCCCCAGGCCACATCGGTCAAGTCAACGCACGCCTCACCGAGAGTCTGTCGCAGCAGGTCACGCACCCGGCCTTCGAATTCAACGCCAGCCTCGATGCGCTGCATGGTGGACGCACCTGGATCGACGCGTTCCACGCTCGTCAGGGTTGGGTCATAGTCGTTGTGGGCGCGGCGGGCGCAACGCTTCGCCACGTAGGCGGATAGCAGGATCGGATGGGTCACGCATTCATTGTGTCGCGGGAGTCAGACAGGCACAGCCAGGTGCCGGTCGTGGCGGTGCGGTGTGTTCGCCGGATAACCGGTGAAGTCGGGCCGGGGTCTGTTGCCCGCGTCAACGTGCGCGCGCGAGCGCTTCCCGCAGGCTCCGACCGAAGGCCGTCACGTCGGAACCGCACTGGGCCAGGTCGGCTGGCCCGAGCAGGACGCGCGGCTCTTCGTCGGAGACCAGCAGGACCGTGGGCAATGCAACGCCGTGCAGCTTCGCGGCCAGCGGTTCGTCGACTTCGTTTCGGTGCAGGAGGGTGAAAGGTAGCTCGAGTCCCGCGACGAGTGAATCCCACGACTTCCGTCGCCGAATGGGGGAGTGGGTGATGTCGCACAGTTCGCAGTGTGAGGTGCCACGAACCTTTCCCGCCAGGTAGCTCAATTCGCCGCGCAGACCGCCATCAGCGTTGTAGATACCGACGAGCCGCTGGTTCGTGGTTGCTCCGGTCATAGTTGCTCCACCATCGGTCACTTGCGGGCACATGTCCAGCCAACCGTTCAGTGGCCACCCATGAGCGAACCCATCCACTCGGCCCGGCGAGAACTCCTGCCCGTTCGCTGTTCGGCACTGTCGGCCGACGTCATGGCCTGCAGCCCAGCGTTGATGCCCAGCCACCGCAGTGGCTCAGGCTCCCACCGACGCGAGTGGTGGCCAACCCACGGCAGTGCGGTCAACTCGGTCGATTGGTTCAGGATCAGATCGGCCAAGGTCCGTCCAGCGAGGTTACTGGTGGCAACTCCGTCACCGACGTAGCCACCTGCTTGACCAAAACCGGAGGCGCGGTCATAGCGCACACTCGGCCACCAGTCTCTGGCGATTGCGAGGGGGCCTCCCCAGCGGTGTGTGATGCGTGTATCGGCGAGCGCCGGGAACAGCTCGACGAGGGTTCGCTGCAGTTCCGCGTGGACCCGGTCATTGGTGTCGAATTCGGGCTTGACCTGCGAGCCGACGTGGTACGGGGCCCCGCGGCCACCAAACACGATGCGGTCGTCAGCGGTGCGCTGGCCATAGATGATCAGGTGGCGCAGGTCAGCGAACGTCTGGCGATCCCGGAGTCCAATCTCGTCCCAGAGCTGCGGATTCAGGGGTTCAGTTGCCAGCACGAGCGAGTACACCGGAACGACGTTTCGATGGTGGCTGGCGATCGTCGCTGTGTAGCCCTCCGTGGCCAGGACGACGTGGTCAGCGCGGATCGTGCCGCCACTTGTTTCAACCAGCCTCGGTGCCACCGTCTGGGCGGTGGTGTGCTCGTAGATCGTCGCGCCTCGTGCCTCGACGGCTCGGGCTAGTCCGCGCACGAGTCGAGCTGGATGCAACGCGGCGCAATGCGCCGTGAAGACGCCACCGAGGACGTCCGTTGCGTTGGCCTGGCCTCGAGCCTGCGGTTGGTCAAGGAAGTGCACATCGTCGTCGGTGAAACCCCAGGAACGCGCATCGGCGACTTCGGCGTGTGCTCGGCTCAACTGAGGCGAGCTGCGGGCTAGTTGGACAGTTCCACCAAGCCGGAAGTCGCAGTCGATCCCCTCCGTCGCAGCGACCGTACCCACCTCCTGAACCGTGGCGAACATCTGTCGCTGCCACGCGATCGCGGCGTCGCGGCTTGACTGCTTGGCAATGGTCGACAACGCGATCGGCAGGAGGGCCGAGCACCAACCACCGTTGCGGCTGCTTGCGCCGAATCCGGCAACCTGCGCATCGATGATCACCAAGTGCAAGTCCGGTTGTTGGCGCAGTAAGTAGTACGCCGTCCAAAGCCCCGTGTAGCCAGCGCCCACAATCGCGACGTCAACGGCGATGTTCTCGGTCAGTGGTGGTCGCGCTGGTCCGCGCAGACCAGCGGGAAGCGTGTCCCACCAGAGGCTGTCAGTGTGTGCCACGCGGCCATTGTGCCGTGGAGGCCCGGGAGTCATCAACGACCGTGCGGCAGCTGACTACCGCTGCGCGAACGCACTCGATTGGATAGTTTCGGCCGACGAGAGGACGCTGACGCCGAGGTCTGGCTCCCAAGCTGGCACCCGGGATCACGAGGATCGAGGAATGACGTGGAGGATCTGCCAGGCGGTGCGCCGCGACTGGACGCTGATCAGGCTGCCGCGATTGCTCGCGAGGTCTTCGGCGTCGAGGCCACGGCGGTCAAAGACCTTGGCAGCTATCAGGATCGGAACTTCCTGATCAGCTCGGTGGCAGGCAGATTCGTGCTGAAGGTTGCACACGCGCAGACCCCGCCTGAGGCCCTCGACGCACAGAACGCGGCGATGGTCACACTCGCTGAATTGGACATCGCGGTGCCGACGCCGATTCCCTCCCGCGATGGACTCTCGATGACATCGCTACCGATAAGCGGTGAGTTGCACAACGTCCGACTGTTGAGCTTTGTCGACGGCGTCCCCATGACCGAGTTCGGCTATCTGAGCCACTCAGGCGCCCAGGCACTCGGACGCTTGAGTGGGTCGGTTGCGAGTCGACTGGCGAGCTTCGACCACGCGGGAGCGCACAGATTCATCCAGTGGGACATCAGTGTGTTCGACAAGGTCGTTGACCGGATGGCGTCGGCGTTGGACCACGATGACGAGCTGCGCGTACGAGACCTCGCGCGCAACTCAAAACTCGTCTTGGAGCGGCTGTCCGGCTGCCTGCCCAAGCAAGTCATTCATGGTGACGTCACGGACTTCAACGTCGTCGCGCGGCTAGGGATCGACAATCGTCCGGTCCCGACTGGGCTGATCGACTTCGGCGATTTGGTCTATTCGTGGCGGGCAGCCGAGGCGGCGGTGACGATCTCCTCGCAGCTGGTCAAGAACCTCGCTGCCCCGCTCAAGGTCGCCGCCCAAGTATTTGAGGGCTTTGCCAGCGAGTCCCCATTGGCGGCTGAAGAGGTGGAGGCGCTGTGGCCAATGATCGTGGCGCGAGCGTGTGTGGGTTTGGTGAGCACCGCATATCAACTGACGCAGGAACCCGACAACGACTACCTGCGACAGAACCTCGCAGTCGATCGATCCGTCCTGACCGCAGTGGAACGGGTTCCCTTCTGCCTCGGTCATGCGGTGTTGGCGCAGGCAGCCGGGTTCGACGTGCCAGGCTTGCGCCGCTCGGTCGAGGCACTGGCGCGCCAACCACGCGCACACCTTCTGCCAGGTCACGACCTCGGAACTGCCTCTCGACTAGACCTGTCCGTGATGTCGGACTTGATGTCACAGGGAAGTTGGCTCGATCCGGCAACTGTGCGATCACGGATCGAGGCTCACCTGGGTGATGAGGTTGCCGTCATCGAGTATGGCGAGGCGCACCTGTTACGAGCTTCGGTCAATTCAGCGTCCGAACCGGAAACCATTCACCTCGGCCTCGACGTAGTGGTACCCGCTGGCAGCCCGGTGTGCGCGCCGGTTAGCGGAACCCTCACCAAGGCCTCCGGCCAATCGATACGGCTGGCGACCTCGGATAACGTCGACATCCTGATTGGCGGACTCGCTGGCGAGTCACTGGGTGTCGACGTTGAGGTCGGTGTCGAGATACCGGCCGGTACGCAGATAGGCGAGGTAGCGGCAGTCGCGGCGGGGTCACCACTTCCGCCGCACGTTCACCTGCAACTGGTCAACCGCGATGTCGATGGCGCGCCGACGCATGCTCGCGCGTCGCTGGCGAGTGCGTGGACGACGATCTGTCCGGACCCCTCGTTTGTGCTTGGCCGACGACCGGTCGTGCAGCCGGAGAACGCCCAAGATCTGCGCGAGCGCCGCCTCACGTCCCTTGCCCACGTCCAGAAGCACTACTACGAGGCCCCTCCCCGCATCGAAAGGGGCTGGCGTCAGTACCTCTGTGACATCAACGGACGCGTCTACCTCGACGGCGTCAACAACGTGACCGTGCTGGGGCACAGTCACCCTGCGGTCGAGGAGGCCGTGAGCTACCAACTGCGGACCCTCAACACCAATTCGCGCTTCCACTACGCAGCAAACGTCGATTTCGCCCAAGCCCTCCTGCAGACCATGCCAGCGCAACTGAACCGGGTATTTCTGGTGTCGACCGGCTCGGAGTCCGTCGACCTCGCGTTGCGATTGGCGCGGGTGTTCACCGAGGCAAGGGACACCATCGCGTTGCGCACCGCGTACCACGGGTGGACGGTCGCTTCAGACGAGGTATCCAGTGCGCTGATGGACAACCCGCGTGCGTTGGAAACACGACCAAACTGGATTCACCTGGCAGAACCACCCAATCTGTATCGCGGTCCGTTCCGCGGGCAGGACGCCGGTGCTCGTTATGCCGACGATGTGCGCCGAATTATTGACTCGCTGGCAGCCAGTGGTACGCCGTTGGCGGCCTTCATCTGCGAGACCCTGAACGGAAACGCCGGCGGGATCATGCTGCCGCAGGATTACCTATCGCAGGTGTATCGCGACGTGCGCGCCGCTGGGGGAGTCGTCATCGCCGACGAGGTTCAGGTTGGCTACGGCCGGTTGGGGGAGTTCTTCTGGGGGTTCCAGCTACACGGTGTCATTCCCGACATCGTCTGCCTGGCCAAGGCCACCGGCAATGGCTATCCGGTCGCAGCCGTGGTGTGCACTGACCAAATCGCCGATGCCTTTGCGGCCGAGGGTTCGCTGTTCGCGTCAACAGGCGGTTCCCCGGCCGGTGCCGCCGCCGCAATCGCGACCTTGGCCACGATCCAGGCCGAGGACCTGCAGGGCAATGCCGCGCGAGTGGGAAGCCATTTGCGGGCAGGTCTGCAGCGGTTGGTCGACACCTACGAGATGGCCGGTGCCGTGCATGGAATGGGGTTGTACCTGGGGCTGGAGATCGTCACTGACAAGAGCTCTCAGACTCCGGCGACCGCAGCGACGACCGCGTTGTGTGAGCGGCTCCTTGAGTTGGGCATTGTGATGCAACCAACCGGGGACTACTCCAACGTGCTGAAGATCAAACCACCGTTGTGCATCGATGTGGCCAGCGCAGATTTCCTGCTGAATGGTATCGAGAGCGCGCTACGCGACGGCTGGTGAACTCGGGCGTCGTTGAGCTGCCGCCAACGTGAAGTCGGGTTGGCGTGACATGGCACCCACGGACGATAATCGGGCTCATGTTTGGCTTGAGCGGGCCGGTTTGGGTGCTCTTCGGGGTCATGGCTGCGATGGGCGTGACCGCCATCATCATCATGTTCATCGCGACCCGTCACCACCATGGGCCACGAGTGCCATTCACGGACGCACCGGTCGAGCGTTCACCAGACAAGCCCGGTTGGTACATCGACAAGAGGTCGGGAAACCCTCGGTGGTGGGACGGCAAGGCCTGGCTGGACTGACCTCAGGTGCCGACAGCGTCGACGGGACCAGCTTCGCCGTCACGGAAACGCTGGCCGAGTTCGTCCACTTTTGCCCAGATCAGCGACCGTACCTCCGGTGAGTTCATCTCGCCAATATGCGTCCGACGACCAATGATGAGTTCATCGATTGAAAGATCCGGGAAGGTACGCAGATGTTTGGCGTATTCGTCCTCGGTCGAGATCAGGACGTTGCTCACGCCGGGGACATCAATGTGGGCGCAGGTGTAGGGCCGGATGAAGATCTCGTGGGTGCTGTAGATGTTGGTGACTCGGGAGGCGATCGTCGGGAGGTCGTCATGCAAACTCGTCAGGAACGTCGAATTGGGCGCCATGTCTCGCAAAGCTGCGGCGATGTTGATCCCGGTCAATCTGCGAATCCTGCTCGCCGTGTTCGCCGCACTCACCGAACCGTGCCACGGACACCCCACCGAGAAGACGTGCACGACCTGCGTGGGGTTGTTAATCGCGTACCGGAGTGCGGCAAGCGCGCCTTGGGAATGCCCGACCAAGACCAACGGGGAATCCGGTGCTCTGCCCTGCGCTTCCAAGCCCTTCTGGATGTCCTGCGAGATGTGTTCTTGGGACTTGTGCAGCGGAAGCGTGATCCCGTAGCTCTGCAGGGTGATCAGGAATGCGTTGGGGTGACGCTCCATCACGCCGCGCATCATGAGGTTGGCAGCGACACCCTTGATCGCCGTTCCAGCCACGATCGGCACGGCAATCGGCATGTCTGGTTCCTTTACTACGGGGAGCCTGTGCGGTCAGCCTATCGGTCGGCCAGTGCCTGGTGCGGGTGCCGTAGGACTTGCCGACGAGGGAGTTAGATCACATCTGGCGGCATTCCCCGCGGGCCCGATGGAGCGTGGGTGACGTGCGCGGGTCCGGCCGTTAGCATCGAACCAATCGTCGATCGGAGACAACATGCAGGTGATCCGCACGCCGGATGAGCGATTCGCGAACCTTCCGGGGTTCGAATTCGAGTCTCATTATCTTGAAGCACCGGCACAGAAAGATCACGACGAGCGTGATGGGTCACCGGCGACTCTGCGCATCCACTACCTGGATGAGGGCCCGCGGGATGGCCAGATCGTGCTGCTGATGCATGGAGAGCCATCCTGGTCCTACCTGTACCGGACGATGATCCCGGTCCTGACTGCGGCGGGATACCGGTGCATAGCCCCGGACCTGGTCGGCTTCGGCAAGTCCGACAAACCAACCGACCAGGGTGACTACACCTTTGCCCGGCACGTGGATTGGATGCGTTCGGCGTTGTTCGATGGGCTCGACCTTTCCGACATCACCCTCGTTGCCCAGGACTGGGGCAGTCTCATCGGCCTTCGCTTGGTCGGTGAGGACCCGGAACGGTTCGCGCGCGTCGTCATTGCCAACGGTGGACTACCGACGGGCGATCAGTCCATGCCGGATGCGTTCATGGCCTGGCAGAAGTTCGCCAGCGAGACCGATTCGTTCCCAGTGGGGGCGTTGATCAATGGCGGGTCGGCAACGGACTTGTCCGCCGATGTCATTGCTGCCTACGATGCGCCCTTCCCCGACGATCGCTACTTGGCGGGCGCGAGGGTGTTTCCGTCGCTGGTACCAACCAGTCCCGACGATCCCGCGACGCAAGCAAACCGCGCCGCGTGGCAAACGCTGGTGGAGTTCCAGCGCCCGTTCCTCACCGCGTTCAGTGACAAGGACCCGATCACCAAGGGTGGTGCAGCGGCGTTCATCGGCAGAGTGCCGGGGACGCAAGGTCAAAACCACACGACGATTCAGGGTGGCGGGCACTTTCTCCAAGAGGATTGCGGCCCGGAATTGGCCGAGGTGGTCGTCGAATTCATTACAGCCAACTGATTTCTGCCCGCCCGGTTGTCAGCCGTGACGAGCCAACGGCAACAATCAGCCCATGCTCGAATATGAAGACGAGACCGCCCGCAAGCTCTTCGCTGTCTACGTCCGACCCGAGGGTGAGCGCGGCGAGATCAACTTCTACACCGACGAGGCCGCTGCTGTCGCCGATGTGGGCCCCGGGATGCCCGAGGGCGTCATTACCCACGGCGACGTCTACGTCGAGACGATCGGCGACGCGCTGCTGTTTGCGCCGGCAGATTGGCCGATCATCGGCGTCGACCAGGACTTACTCGTCCAACTGCAAGCCGACACCGTCGAGATCTTCATCGCGCTGACGCCCGCCGAGTCCGATGCATTGATGCTACTGGCGGCTGGGGAGGCCAGTGCTGTTGGTGAGCCAGGCATCCTCGCCGGGGTCGTAGCCGATGACGCGGTGGATGACGACGACGCCGACCTGGTGGACGCGCTGGCGGGAGTTGACGGAACGCAGTCGTGCGTGACCTGGCTGGGCGATGGTTCATTGGTGTTGTTCGAGTCAGGAGCTGATGCCGGTGGTCACGTCCTGGCACACACCCAGCCGCGCCCCGATTTCGGGGACGAGGTCGAATCAGATCGAGCGGTTGTCGCCTTGCTTGAGCATGGTTGGGTGCCTTTTGTCGACGATGCCCACACCTGGCTCGAGGTCGAAGATGCCTGGGTGCTCAACGTTCAGGCGCGCGTCGAAGATGCCGATGAACAGTTCTTCGGCCGCTATACCGCTGACGATCGAACACTGGTGGTGACCCGTGCCGGCGTGGACACCGGTTTGGACGAGGAGCATCTGCAGCTCATCAGCGAGGATGTCGACGACGACTTCATCGACCTCGGTCGGGCGCTGGTTTCGGCCGGATGGAAGATCGACCCAGAGTCCGACGCTGCAGCCGAACAGTCAGACCACCCGGAGTTGCGCGAGAGTCCCGGTTGGTTCCCAGCGGAGACCGACGAGGGCACCGAATGGGTCTGCGCACTGGTGCGGGTTCCAACGCCCTGAGGCAGTAGGGATCACGGCCAACTGTCGGTGCGGGCCAATATCGTGGTGGCATCGAACCACAGATTGGACCAACGATGGAGCCACCACTACAAGCTGGCGATGAACTCGTCGTTGCCCAACTCGGGCTCTGTGCTGGGGGACTGGTTCGCACCTGGTCCGATCGGGGAGGCTCGCGCCTCTGGTCTGTCGATCAACCGGGCCTACTGCACAGCTTGCAGGCGACGGGCCAGATCGCCAGGACTACACGTGAAGGGGGACGCTACCGAGAGGTTGGCCTGCTGTCAGAGGAGACCGGAACACTCATCGTCCAGTCGCGCTTCCCAGTAGAAGTCGAAGGCGATTCGGCCCAGCTCGAAGCCCAAACATTCGCGCTGACACCCGCAGGCGAACCCGCTGAGTCTGCGATTGGTGATGTTGTTGCGCTCATCAAACGGGCCATTCTGTACGCAGCCAATAGTCAGGAGTTCTTGCTCGTCGAACTGGGTGGTTGGGATGCACCCGCCGTGCCCTTCTGCCTCTTTGCGCTCGCGCAAGAAGAGAACGGATCGGTCAGTATCGTGGAGACGAACCCGATCCCGCAGGAGGCAGAGTTCTGGTCGTCCACCTCGGAGTCTGAGGATGGCAGCGGCACCATGTCGAGCCCAGCCAATCCAGACACGATCGCAGCTGCGTGGATCTTCTTCATGGAATCGATCACTGATTGGCGAGTCGAGCCATGGGACCTGGCTTTGACCTTCGGTGAGTACCAGTAGCGCGCAGGCTGATGACCAGCTCGAGGCGGTTCGGCTGTCACGACTGGGCCTGGTCGAGCTTGGCGTGGATGCGGGCGTTCAGTTGGTCGGCCTTCTTCCCCGTCCACGTCTTTGCCTGCGTCTCGGCCAACACGTTTTGGGCGAATCCGGCCACGTCCTCGCCGGTGACCTCCAGGACGGGCCGCCCGGTGGTGGCTCCTTCCTCCATCAGGTCCAAGATGCCGTCGAGCGTGGCGACCATTGACCCGTCTGCGGCGAAGTTCCACATGAACTTCTCGATCTCCTCCATGACTATCCGATAGTCCGGCGGCAGTTGCCTGACACGGGCAGTGTGCTGACGCCAGTCACGCTTGTCTTGGCGCATCTTCTTCCATGCCCCGATTGGACCGTGGTTCATGATTCGTTCCCCTTAATCAAGCGCAGACGTGAATCGACGAAGTCCCACCGCTGCCAGAACACATCCAGTGCGGCACGACCGTCGGCGTTGAGGGTGTACAGCTTGCGCGGCGGCCCCAACTCCGAGCGGACCTTGGCGACCGCGACCAGGCCCTTCTTCTCCAGGCGCAGAAGGATCGGGTAGACCGTGCCCTCGGCCACCGACGTGAACCCGACCTGGTTCAACGCTTTGACGATCTCGTAGCCGTAGTTTGGGCCGCGCGACAGGATCTGCAGCACAGCCCCTTCCAACGCGCCTTTCAACAGCTCGGTCAGATCGTCCATCACCCCTCCAATCCAGTACCTAGTGCTACCTACAACCAGTACATAGTAATCCCAGGTACCGCTACTGTGCAACACCGAGTTGTGGGGCACGCTGCCCAGGGGTGACCTGAGTTCCGTCCACCGCAGCTGACCTTCGCTACATTCGGATGCATGGGTCTGTTCAATCGCAAGCAATCAGAGCAAGCGCCAGGCCCGCCGCCGTTGCGCACTGACTTGATCGCGGACTTGCCTGCAATGGGTGCGCCACTTCCCGAATCGCTGCGCGCACATTCGGGATTCATCAAGCGCGCGGAGTGCCAACGGTGTGGCGCCCCCAAGAAACTGCCGACCAAGACCGCGTACATCTACTGCGACTACTGCGCTGCATTGGTCGACTATGACTTTCGCATTGCCAACGCGGACACCAACGCCGGGATCACAAATACCGTCTTTCATCGACTCATGGCGTACTTCGGACCGCAGCTAGACCACTACAAGGCATACGGAGATCGCGAAAATTATCGGCGCCTGCAGCGAGATCTCTTCTATCAATGGGTCAACCTCTGCCCGCAGGCTGTATCGCCACGAGCGAAGACGGATGTTGAATTCCGAGACCGGTTGATCGCTTACTTCGCCGAAACTGCTGCTACGAAGGATCTTGATCCCGCGCAGGCGCCGCTCGATGCGCAAATGCGGGTGTTGGAGGCAGGTCTGCAACGCATCCCAACACCCAATGGTGCGTGGATGATCGGAGGAACTTTCTGGCAGTTTGCCGAAGTCTGGAAGCAACAGATGGACCTTGCCTACTCGCTGATCAACTCGACTGGCGTGAACGAGATGGACCCGGATGACAGTCCCCCGGGGGTGCCACTGGCGATGGAGTACTCAACGTTCTGCCAGTCGTGGCTCGCGCATCTGCCCCCTGAAGACGGCGAGAAGCTGCTGGCCATGTATGGCCTCAACGCCGAATATGTGAGGTTGGAGCCACAGAATACAAATGACTACAACTGCGGCGGATGCGGTTCAAAGCTGCTAGCGATGGCCGATGCGCACACCATCATCTGCGAAGACTGTGGGGGCACGGTAGACGTGACGGCTGCGCCGATTCCTTGTGGTAACTGCGGCGCCCCGTTGAGTTTCCCGAAGTCGGCAAGTCACTTGTCGTGCCCGTACTGCCAATCGGAAATCCAGCAGCTCTAGGCATTGTGCGCCGCCGGAGCCTGCGGCTTTCCACACTCGCTGCAGAACTTGGCACCCCCACCTAGCGCTGCTCCACATTCGGTGCAGGTGGCAGTTTGCGGTGTCCCGCACTCAGGGCAGAACTTCGCTCCCGGGGTGATCGCCGCGGAGCATTTCACGCATGGCTGGGCAGCAACCGGAGCCGGAACTGCGGCAGCGGCACCACCGCCATCAGCGGTAGGCGGCGGCCCAGGTGGAGTTGCTCCTTCCAGAGGTTGCCCAGGCGGGGGGAGTTCACGCGATGGGCTGGCGTTGGCCGCACCACCCATGCCACCTCCGATTCCCATGCCAGCAGCCATCAAGGTTGGATTGCCACCCTCACCCTTGGCCATGCCTTCGCCGGCGCCAATGAGTGCCGAACCCGCTGCATAGGCGCCGAACGATCCAGCCAACTGCGAGTAAGCGGTGTCTTTGGACAGTGCCTTAAGTTGGGCTGCGTCCTCGTCCGACAATGAGATCTCGACGTTTCCGAACTTCTGAACCTTCAGGCCGTATTGCTCGATTTCTGCGTTGACTGCAGTCACTCCCGCGGTCTCAATCTCCGGCAGATATGTCGCGAGACCCAAGACCGGCCACGATCCATTGGTGATTTGAGTTGTGACGAAATGACGCAGCGACTTGATGATCATCTGGTCTACCCAGTTCATGATCTGATCGTTGTTGTCACTCTGGCCCGTGCCCGTTAGCTCCAGCACGAGCTTCTCAACGTCCGTAACGCGGATCGCGTATTCGCCGAACATGCGCAAAGTCACGACGATGTTTGTGCGCGGATCGATGACGTTGTCCAGCTTGGACCCAAACTTCTCATTCGGAAACTGTTTGGTCGAGACGAAGAACAGTTCAGCGCGATAAGCATTGTCGTCGGTGGCCCAGTCGACAAGCGTTCCGAGGAAGGGCCACTCCTTGGCATCAAGCTTGTAACGGCCGGGACCGAACTTGCCGGCGATCTCGCCGCGGGCCACGAATAGGGCAGCTTGGTCGGCGTCGACGATTGCCGCAGAGAGTTTCTTGATGGTGTTGTTGGGCCATTTGTAGACGAGTTGATTCTTGGCCTCATCCGGGACGGCAATGAAAAGTTCAGAGACCGAATCTTTGAAAAATGCCATTGCGATCCTCCGGAGGCTGTGTTTCCCCTATCCAACAAGATGGTAGGCACATTGCCAATCCCAAACCCCCCAACAGCCTTCGATTCGCGCCCGAATGGCCCTAGCGAAGGTCCCGTGAGGTGCTGCATACTCGCGACGGCGGACGCCAGATTGTTCTGGCCCAGCACCGAGGGAGCGAGCCGATGGGACTATTTGGTGGCAAGATTCCAGGGGCTGGTGGTCAATCAGTCGATGATCTGATGAAGCAAGCGCAAGCAATGCAGGCGCAGGCTACGGCGCAGATGGCAGCCGTACAGCAGGTTTCGTCAGA